>JAFTKE010000102.1 GCA_017456045.1 Oscillospiraceae bacterium | reverse complement strand
GGTAAAGGCTCCCCTCATAGGGGAGCTGCCGCCGCAGGCGGCTGAGGGGTAAAGGCTCCCCTCCCAGGGGAGCTGTCGGCGAAGCCGACTGAGGGGTCCGCCCCCACTTCTGCATCGTTCCCCTCTTTGTAGGGGAGGGTCACTGACCCTCCCGCACCTCCGCCAGACCTGCCACGCTGGCACCCGCCTTCTTCTGGCTCTGGGTGCCAAAATAGAAGCCGATGATCACCGTATAGATGGTCAAAAACTCCGTGGGCAGCCGGTCCATGACGCACAGCACACAGAACACCACCGTCAACAGCAGCGTCACGATCGACTTCACATCGATCAACTTCGCGATCTTTTCCTTCATAGTATGTACCTCCTCAAAAATGTCCCGTATCCAGATCCAGCCGATCCACCTGCTCCATCAGCGCGTCCGCATCCCCATTGCCGCCCAAGCCCTCATGATACAGATCATGCCAATGATGCAGCGACCGCCGGTCCTCCAGCGAGATCTTCCCTTCCATGATATGCTGCTTGGCCCTTTCCTGTATGATGTACAGCATCAAGTACCGCAGCGCCTTGTTCTGATGATCCTCCTTGCCGGACCGCTCATCCTTCCGGTGGATCAGCAGCCGGATCAGCCCAAAGATACCGGTCACCACCGCCGCCCCACAGGAACCACCGATCACCGAGATCCAAATCTCCAAACCATCACCTCCTTCGTAGGGGCGAGCATCGCTCGTCCGAGGCCCATGCCCACCTCTCAGCTATCTTGTCGATATATGCTGCGCATTCGATATAGCTACGCTTCGATATACCGCTTCGCGGTGAGATGTCATCCTCTCGTGCGAAGCGCATATCGAACACGCAGTGTATATCGAATGCCAGCATATATCGAACGCAACGCGAATATCGACCGCCTACACGCCCAGCAGCCGCGCCCAGGTCACCGGCCCCACAGAGCCATCCACCCCCAGACCGGCATCCTCCTGGAACTTCCGCACCGCCGCCTCCGTGGCAGGCCTGAAGGAACCATCCACATCACAGCCCACCAGCTTCTGTACCACCGCCACGGTCTCATCCTTCATGCCACGCTTCAGCACGGGCAGGGTCACCACACAGGTCCGCACCGGCGCAGCCCCGAAAGTGTCCACCACAGTCCCCTCATGCCCCAGCCAGAACCGCTTGGTGACTCCAGAGCCGATATGTACGAAGCTGTCATACAGCCCGATCCGCTTCACGCCGATGGACTCCGCGAACTTGGCCACCTCTCTGGGCTCTATGCCCTTCACCCGGATATCCGCCGCCATGCCCTGCATATGGCTGGAGTTGGGATCACCGCCCACGTTGGCATTGTGGCTCTTGCACCGATACCCGGACTTGATATCCACGGGAGCCCCGAAATGGTCCCGGATCTTCTGCAAGATGTCCACCAGACAGGTGTCCACCAGCACTACGTCACATTTGCCGCACTTACACTTGAACTCTCCCAGCCGGAAGTTCCTGGACAGCTGCGCGCTGTCGCTTCTCTCGTATTTGATGATCATGTTATACCTCCTCTACATACAAGCCTACCAGCTCGCTCAAAGCATGGTAGACAGGGTTCCCGGTGCTTCTGATGCACCGATAGATCACATAGTCCTGATGATAATACTGCCCCTCAGTCAGTGCCATGCTGCCGCTATAAGGGATCGGGTCCTCCAGCGTACCCTCATGGGTCTCACAGATCTGCTCCCACAGGGCCGGTGCTGCATCCGGCTCCCAGCCGACCTGAGAGGTGTGGGCCTGTCGCACACGCCAGAGCCCATCCAGATACCGCACCTTGTAGCCCACCGCATAGGCCGCACCGGCCGACCAAACCGGATAAAACTCCCGCATCCGCAGAGCAGTGTTGTCATCCACAACGAGTGCATTGACCTGCTGAGAGAGCAGCATACGCGAGACCTCCTCCTCTGTCAAAGGCCTGTCGCGTTCTCGGAGGATGGCTTCGCGGTCCACCTTCTCCATAGCGGCGACCTCTTCCGTAGTCAGCTCTCTACAGATGACTGCCCCATCTTTGTATTCCAGCGATCTCATCTTCCCCACACCTCCAATCGCGTCCCAACAGGGATCGCGTAATGACCAAATTTGAGCGTATCCGACGGGGTAGCATAGTCGATCAGTTTGTTGACATGGTTGATGCCATTCTTCACGGCGGAACTAACATAGTTTTGATCTAACACCATCTTGCCTTCGACAAGATCGTAAGGCTTCATTTCATAGACGCCCTTGAATGCCTGCCCCGCGAATTGATAGGGGGTAGTAAAAACGATATTGGGATGACGAGTGCTTTGATACCAGATCATAAACCCGTCACGGCTTCCGTGGGTCACGAACCGTGGCGCTGCGACCCGGATCTTCAAATACTCGAACACACTCAGTCCGGAGATCGACATCGCGTCCGCATCTGCCGCATCCACCACCCACTCACTGAAAGACGCCGCAAAATTAGTCAGGTTGATATAGCTACCCAGTCCGACCGTGCCGTCCATATTGTACACGGTATATTGCCCCGCAGTCTCCGTCGCCGCCAGCTTAGTACACACTCCATCGGAGTAGTCAGCCTTACGCAGTGTGACAGTCCTCCCGTCCAGATCCGTAGCATCCAGCGTGATCACGTTGTCGGCGTAGGCAAGGACGGGATAGATCACCCCCGTCATCGTGACAGAGGCGAAGGGCGTTTCTTCGTCGTTCCCAACATCCGCACACTCCCAGCTGATCGGCTTACCGTTCTCATCGACTTCTTTGACTACGATAGTCTGACCGACAGTGGCTGTCGCTGGAGCAGTGATTGCGCCCACATCCGCCGCAGTTTCCGGGATGAAGGTAGTGGCAGGTAATGCGCCAACGTCATCTGCGGTGGACGGGATCTTGGTCGTATCAGGCAACGCCCCTACCTCTTCCGCCGTATAGCTGGGTTTGGTGGATTGCTTGGCCCAATCCGGCACCGTGGGATCGGTCTCCGTCACCTTAGGAGGATGCTCCACAAGATACTCCTCCACCATCCGCTGGACTTCCGCCTCGTCCACAGCCCCGCCGCTCTTGGACAGCACCTCATTGATCGCCGCCACCAGACTGGCCTTATCCGTAGTCCCCAGTCTATCAAGGTCCCCGATCATCGCCTGGTGCTGGGCCCACACCGGCAAGCTGGGATCCGTGGAGGGGTCGCCGGAAGCGTTGGCACCGGGATTAACATATCCCGCTCGTGTCCAGACCGTAGGGACCACCAATTTACCGTCACTGGTCCATCCCTCCACACCTGCGTAGAGGTCGCCCTCCACCAGCACTTCCGGCGGGATCCGTACAGTGGATCCCTCCCACTGCGCCTGATCCCAGGTCACGCCGCGGCACCGGAACACCGCTGCCTTTGTCAGTCCATCCCAGAGCGCGTCAAAGGCGAACGTCGCCGTCGCCCCCACCATCCCGGTGGTCAAGATCCCTGTCCGCCTCACCACGCTGGCATGGGCCCCAGTCACTTTGATGTCGATATTAGTCATCATCAGACCACCTCCATATCAGTAACTGACCACCCGGTCCTCACCGGCACCCACACGGGTGCAGTAGATCGTCCTGGTCGCTCTGTTGATCGTCACCACATCGAAGGACGTCTCGGTATCTGTTCCAAACGTCCGGGTCGGCGCTGCTTCTCCTTCCGCAAGGTTCACCTCATTGACAGGCGCGCCAGCCGCCATGATAGTGATCAGCGGACAAGCCAAAGTCGTGGTGTCGATCGTGTCCCAGTGGATGTGTCCCGCGAACATGGCGATGATCTCGCCCTTCGCGGACGTAAAATCCACATCGATCGTGCTATCGATCCAACTCAGCGTGGTATCGCTGGCCGTATAACTCCCGCTGAAGGTCGTCTTGTTGCGATACGCATCGATGATGCCGTTCAACTGCTGGCAGTCCACAGTAGCGGGAGTTGTGCCGCCGTTTACCGGTTTAGGTGGAATATGGGCGGTGATCACCGCACCGTACCCCTCGGGCATATCCAGCGCCACGTTGGCCAGCCATTCGAGCTGATCCTGCCCGTAGCAAGATACTCCGGATACTTGACCATAGTGAGAATTGAGGACGATGCATCTCGTTTTCTGCGGCACGTTATCGACGTAAAAATACTGCCCGTCCTCGGAGAATACCCGCCGGAAGTCCAGTGCCTGCGGGCGGAAGAAAACATCCCACATCAGCTCAGCCGGAAAATGCTCGGTATAATACCGGGTAGTTCCGCTGGCATCCGTCTCGGAGCCATATGCGCCATCATGATTGCCGATGGCGACCAACAGTCTGTCTGTCCCCCACAACGGCGCCAAGTGTTCGCCCATTTGCTCGTATACACCCAGCATACCTTCCTGCGTGGGTTCGTCAGGATACATAGGGTTGGAACTTCTCGACGCAGTATCACCGCTGATGATCGCGAATGGGATGTTGCACCCATCCAGCATCGCCGCCATCACCTTGCCCAGATCCACAGTCCGACCCTCAG
>JAFTKE010000101.1 GCA_017456045.1 Oscillospiraceae bacterium | reverse complement strand
CTCATGCCCAGAGGTGTCATGCCGGCATGCTCACGGCAGGTGATGACAACGCCCATGGAAACAGGCTCAACACCGCAGATACACTCGAAGCAGCCGCAGCTCGTCATGGGATCCTGGAACAGGGAGTACAGGGTGATCTTCTCGACAGCGCCCTGAGAGTACTTGTTAACAGCGGCATCCATGGAATCGTAACGGCCCAGACGCTCGTCCTGGCAGCCTTCCTTGACGATGGGCTGGCAGGGACCGTGGGGATCCAGCTCCTTGGTGGCCTTGGCGTCCAGCCAGGACACGGCACCGCACAGACCCAGACGCTCGGGGGTGACGATACAGACGTGGCTGGGGGAGAAGGCCTGGCACATGATGCAGGTGTAGAACTCGTTGACGGACTCGTCGGTCATGGAGGCCAGACGGGCGTCACGGGCATTGAAGATCTCGTTGGCGTGGGCACGCAGCGCCTTGTTCTGCTCGGCGTCGACAACGATCTTGACCTGGCACTTATCGACAACGGCCTCGAACTCGCTCTTGACCTTGGCGTACAGCACCTCACCGATGTGCTTGAACTTGAAGCCGGCCTCGAAATCAGCCTTGCTGATACGGACACGGATCATATCACGCTGGCCGGTGTGCATAACGCCCTCGATGCAGTTGATCCAGCTGTGGAACTTACGCTCCATAACAGACTCGAAATCAGCCTGCATGGCCTTGCCGGCCACGTTGACGGTGTAGGACAGAGAAATCTTGGAGCCAACGGGGATCTCGTCGATCTCGGGGCCAACCACGGTGATCTTGTGATCCTCGATCTCGGCAGCTTCCTTGGTCTGAACCAGCTCGAAGCAGTCCACACGGGAGCCGTCCACTTCCACCTGCATATCGCCGCGGCGGATGATCTCGCCCTCGAAGGCAGTGGCGAAGGCCACGGGGATGTCGATATTGGTGATCTTCAGCTTAATGTCACGAGCCTCCAGAGAGGTGGCGTTCCACTTAGAGGTATCCAGCTGCTGGATCAGGGACTTGGGAACACGGAACATATTCTCGGTTTCGTTGGAAACAACGGGGAAGCCCAGGCAGATGGCACCGGCGCCGTAGGACACGATCTCATCAGACAGAGGCTTGTAGGCGTTGACAAAAGCCTTGACACGATCCATGGTGTACTTGTACAGAGTCTTGTAGTCGCCGGGAGTCACGTTGCCGAAAATCAGAGCGGCACGGATGGCCACGGAAACAACGTGAATGACGGACTGCATCTCGTAGCCCAGGGGGCAGACGCGGACGGACTCGCCCAGGGTCATGCCGGCATCGGCACAGTGCTTAACAGAGTCGCCGGTCAGGGTGACCAGAATACCCTGAGCCTGGTAGGACTTGGCCAGAGCCACAGTTTCAGCCGGATCGTCGGCACCGCCGATGATAACAGCCACGCCGGGGATATCGCCGGTAACCAGCGGCACGCCCAGGTTACGCACGAAAGCGTCGGTCAGGTGACCCATTTCGGGCTCGGCGTAGGGCTCAGCACCATTCAGGTACTTCAGAGCCTCCAGGAACTCAGCGCACAGAGCGGAAGCAACGCCGCTGTCGAAGGCGTCCTGCAGACGGGAGTTGCGGGTCATCATGGACTTGATGTTGGCCATGGCAGCCTTCATCTCACCCAGGGTGGTGATCTTCTCGCCGGTGATACCGTAGTAGCAGGGCAGAGAATAAGCAGTGGCAGGGAAACCAACTGCACAGCCTTCGCCATTGGCGGCAATGGCTGCATCGATGGCGGCTACAGTACGCTCATAGTTGTAGTCGTTACCGCCAAATACTCTATCAAAAAGTGTCACAGTATTTCCTCCTGTATGTATTTAGGTTTCGTCGCGATCTAAAATCGCTTTGATCTTCCGAATTTCTTCGATTGCCGTGGGGCTGAAATCGTAGGGAGATTTACCGTTTCTGTCCGCATCCATAATCTCGGGATTATAGTGGATGCAGCCCAGCAGGTCTTCGGCAGGGATGTTTTCCCGGATGAAGGCCTCATCCCGGTCATCGCGAACCTTGTTGGCCACCACCCGGACGCGCTTCACGCCCAGATCGCTGGCCAGCCGCTTGACGTTGCGGTAGGTCTGCACAGATCGGCTGCCGGGTTCGATGACCACGATGAACTGATCCATATTGGCGGCGGTGCCACGACCCAGGTGCTCCAGTCCCGCTTCCATATCCATAATGACCACATCGTTTTTCCGGTAGGTCAAAGCGGAGAGGATGGACTTGAGCATCACGTGTTCGGGGCAGACACAGCCGGTGCCGCCCACATCCACGGTGCCCATAACCAGCAGCTTTACGCCGTTGATGCTCTTGGCAAATTTCTCGGGGATGTCCGCCACGTAGGGGTTCAGCTTGTAAAACCGATTGTCATCGCTGGCGCCGGTGCGCTCCTTGGCCAGCTCACGCATTTTGGAGATGGGGATGATTGCGTCCACTTCCTCCTGCGTCAGACCAAGAGCCAGACCCAGATTGGCATCCGGATCCACGTCCGCCGCCAGAACAGTCCGCCCTTCGTCGGCATAGAGCCGGGCTAGGGTGGAGGACAGAGTGGTTTTTCCCACACCGCCCTTTCCGGTAATCGCTACTTTCATTGGAAAAGACCTCAATTATTTCTGTGTAGGGGCGTGCATTGCACGCTCGCAGGCGATCAATGGTCACCCCTACCGGGATGTTATATTAGATTCCCAGAGCGGCGCGCTTGGCCTCGATGCAGGCGATCATCTTGTCGCCCAGAGCCTCGATGTCGGTATCGACAACGAACTTGGCCTCGACCCACTCCTTGATGCCGTCCTCGCCCTGCAGCAGACGAGTGACTTCCTCGGAGCCCTTGGAGTAGGGATCAACGCCCAGGAAGGTTTCGATACCGGTGGCCACAACGTAG
>JAFTKE010000100.1 GCA_017456045.1 Oscillospiraceae bacterium | reverse complement strand
TCCATGTCACTGCGACTGTCAATGGCGAGGAGCAGGACTGGCTGCTGATGTTCAAGAACGAGACCCACAACCATCCCACTGAGATCGAACCCTTCGGCGGTGCCGCCACCTGTATCGGCGGCTGTATCCGGGACCCTCTGTCCGGCCGTGCCTATGTCCATCAGGCCATGCGTGTCACCGGTGCCGGTGATCCCCGGAAGACCATCGCCGAGACCATCCCCGGCAAGCTGCCCCAGCGTAAGATCTGCCAGACTGCCGCCGCCGGTTACTCCAGCTACGGCAACCAGATCGGTCTTGCCACCGGTCATGTGGCGGAGATGTACCACGAGGGCTTCGTCGCCAAGCGTCTGGAGTGCGGCGCAGTCGTTGCTGCGGCCCCTGCTTACAATGTCCGCCGGGAGCGTCCTGCTGCCGGTGATGTGGTGGTGCTGCTGGGCGGCCGTACCGGTCGTGACGGCATCGGCGGTGCCACCGGCTCCTCCAAGAGCCACAATATGAAGAGCCTGACCACCATGGCTTCCGAGGTCCAGAAGGGCAACGCCCCTGAGGAGCGGAAGATCCAGCGTCTGTTCCGTGATCCTGCCGTCACCCGGCTGATCAAGCGGTGCAACGACTTTGGTGCCGGCGGTGTTTCTGTCGCCATCGGTGAGCTGGCGGCTGGTCTGAAGATCGATCTGGATGCTGTCCGCAAGAAGTACGATGGTCTGGACGGCACCGAGCTGGCGATCTCCGAGTCTCAGGAGCGTATGGCTGTGGTGGTGGCCGCCGAGGATGCGGATGCTTTCATCGCCGCTGCCCAGAAAGAGAACCTGGAAGCCTACCGGGTGGCCGTGGTCACCGAGGAAGAGCGGATGGTCATGACCTGGAAGGGCAATACCATCGCCGACCTCAGCCGTGCGTTCCTGGACACCAACGGTGCCGTGAAGCACACCCAGGCGGAGGTCACAGAGAAGGATCTGTCTGCGCTGAGCAAGCCCCTGTATGGGTCTCTTCGTGAGATGGCTTCCGACCTGAAGACCGCCAGCCAGCGTGGTATGGTGGAGCGGTTCGATTCCACCATCGGTGCAGGCTCTGTGCTGATGCCCTATGGCGGCAAGAACCAGTCCACCCCTGCCCAGGCCATGGCTGCGGTGCTGCCGGTGCTGCCCGGTCAGCAGACCGATCAGGCCAGCGTGTTCAGCTGGGGCTGCGATCCGGACCATCTGTCCATCGATCCCTACACCGGCGCTCATTCCGCCGTTTACACCTCTGTGGCCAAGCTGGTGGCAGCGGGTGCTGACTATAAGAAGGCATATCTGACCCTCCAGGAGTTCTTCGAGAAGCTGAAGAACGAGCCCCAGCGCTGGGGCAAGCCCATGGCCGCCCTGCTGGGCGCGCTGGATGCACAGCTGGAGCTGGGTGCTGCCGCCATCGGTGGTAAGGACTCCATGTCCGGCACCTTCCTGGATCTGGACGTGCCGCCTACCCTGATCTCCTTCGCCATCGCGCCTGTGGACAAGAACGCGGTGCTGAGCCCCGAGTTCAAGGCCGCCGGCGATCCCGTCTACGTCTTTGGTCCCACCGATGACAGCGCCGAGAGCCTGAAGGGCGCTTGGGATGCCTTCTATCAGCTGCACACCGAAGGTAAGGTCAAGGCTGCCTGGGCTGTGGAGCGGGGCATCGGCGAGGCCGTGATGAAGATGTCCTTCGGTAACGATATCGGCTTCCAGTCTTGCACAGATCTTGGTGACGACTGGCATCTGGGCCACTGGGGCTTCCTGGTGGCGGAGCTGACCGAGGATGTGGATATCCCCGGCGTCATGAAGATCGGTACCACCACCGCTGAGCCTGTGATCGCTCTGGGCGATGATACCGCCACGATCCGCGAGCTGTATCAGCTCCACGAGGGCGTGCTGGAGGATGTGTATCCCACCCGGGCCAAGGAGTCCAAGGGCGCGGTCGAGACCCTGTCCTGCGAAGGCAAGGGCGCGGTCGCTCCTGCTGTGAAGGTGGCCAAGCCCAAGGTGCTGATCCCTGTGTTCCCCGGCACCAACTGTGAGTACGACTCCGCCCGTGCCGTGCTGGACGGCGGCGCAGAGCCGGAAGTTTTCGTGATCCGGAACCTGACCGCCGACGATGTGGCCCGCAGCGTGGAGGAGTTCTCCAAGAAGGTGGCCGAAAGCCAGATGATCTTCATCCCCGGCGGCTTCTCCGGCGGCGACGAGCCCGATGGTTCCGCCAAGTTCATCACCGCTTTCTTCCGCAACGCCGCGGTCAAGGAGAGCGTGACGAAGCTCCTGGACGATCGGGACGGCCTGATGCTGGGCATCTGCAACGGCTTCCAGGCCCTGATCACGCTGGGGCTGGTGCCTTACGGTAAGATCATCGACACCGATGAAAATTGCCCCACCCTGACCTTCAACAACATCAACCGCCACCAGAGCCGGATCGTGCGGACCCGTGTGGCTTCCAACAAGTCCCCCTGGCTGCGACTCACCAACGTGGGCGATGTGTACAACGTGCCGATCTCCCACGGCGAGGGCAAGTTCCTGGCATCCGAGGAGCTGATCGCCCAGCTGGCGGCGAACGGTCAGATCGCCACCCAGTACGTGGACCTGAATGGTGAAGCCACCTCCGACATCCTGTTCAACCCCAACGGCTCCCTGAACGCCATCGAGGGCATCACCTCTCCTGATGGCCGTGTCCTGGGCAAGATGGGCCACAGCGAGCGTATCGGCAAGGGACTGTACAAGAACGTCCCCGGCCAGTACGACATCCAGCTGTTCAAGGCTGCGGTGGAGTATTTCAAGTAAACGATCCCCCAGAAGGGCCGCCGAAAGGCGGCCCTTCAGCGTGTCAAAAAAGCCCTTAGTGGCGAAGCCACATTCCTTCCCCCGGGGGCGGCCGCACAGCGAATCAAAATACTAATGATCCCCGGTGGGGATCATACCGCCACTATGGTGGGCCGGCGAAGCCGGGTCGGAAGGGGAACGGCGAAACGTGAAGGTTTGTAGAAAGCCTGGAATGCTTATGAACTCGTAACATTTCTGCCCGCATTCCCCTTC
>JAFTKE010000099.1 GCA_017456045.1 Oscillospiraceae bacterium | reverse complement strand
GTTTTACTCTCCCATGGCATCTGATCCACATCCTTTGTTTGATCTGATGCATTTTATTTTAGCAAAAACTGTTACCTATGTCTCTTCTCTACCTGTTACCTATCTTACTTCTCTATACACATCGGTCGTCCGGCAGTAAAAGGGAGCCTTTTTTCGAAGATCTTCGGCGCATCCGTGATAGGTACGTTTCGGACGACCGATGGTCGCCCCTACTACGATGTAACACCAAATACTTTACTTTTTGGTCGTAGGGAAAGGGCATGCCCTTTCCGCCGCAAATCGTATACGATTTGCGGAAATACAACATATTCAGCTGTTTTGTGCCCTTGCAAAGCAATGGCACCGGCGTGGGCATGCCCACGCCCTACATAAAGATTTAGATGTTACACCCTACTACGTTCTGGATCATCAGAAGATGGAAAGGAGCTGCCTCATTTTGATGAGACAGCTCCTCTTATCAGAAAGTCAGTGAAAAGTCCGTGCCCAGGGGCGTTTTATGCCGCAAGTGGGCTTGGATCTGGTCCAGCAGAGTCATGTACCGCTCCTGGGCCATGTCGAACAGGCGAAGCATGCCTTCGTTTTGCTCCTTCAAGTGGGGGTCGGCGTGGAGGGGGATCAGCAGATCCGAGCCATCACGCTTATAGATGTCCATGGCGGTGCCCAGCACCGTGCGCCCGGCTCCCTTGGGACGCTTCAGCACCTGAGTGACCTTCTTCATGTTCCGGACGCAGCTGCTGACTGTGGCAGAGCGGACGTTGGGATAGAACATGGCGGCGGTCTGACACTCGCCGGGGGTCAGCTGCATATGGGCGGTCTGGTCGTACAGGTGGGGCGGGATCTTCCCGTCCATCTCCAGCAAACGCCGGTCGAACTCCAGCTCGATCTGGTTGTGGCGATACTGCCCGGTGTCCACCATGCGGCTGATGTAGGGATGGCTCATGGAGTCCAGGGCATAGTGGCCCAGGACACCGTAAAGGTAGGCCATGGCCCCCTCGGAATAGTCCATCCGCACCATGCGGCAGGCTCGCTGGAAGAAGACGGTGCCGGTCTGGGCATGGCACTTCTTGCCTACCTTGATCACAGATCCATGGAGCAGCGGGTCGGTGTAAAAGAAGATATCCGGCCCATGCTGGCCCATGTCGTATAGCTGGCGGAAGCGGCCCACGGTCCGCCGGACCTCCGGCGGCAGCTTGGGCAGCAGCTGCGCTCCGAACCGATAATGCGCGTAATTGGCGGGCATATGATCCCCTCCCATTCCGATATTTTTTATATTTTACCACATTTTATGATAAATTCCTAGTACCTGACAGGAGAAAAACCATGACCAGACGACTTTATTACGAAGACAGCCACCTGCGGGCCTTTTCCGCCCAGGTCACCGGCTGCACCCAGACCCAAAAGGGATGGGAGGTGACTCTGGATGCCACTGCCTTTTATCCTGAGGGGGGCGGACAGCCCTGCGATCTGGGCACGCTGGGGGGCGCCAAGGTGCTGGACGTGCAGGAGCGAGGCGAGGATGTGATCCATCTGTGTGACGCACCGGTGGAGGGAATCGTGGAGAGCATCATCCAATGGGACCGCCGGTTCGATCTGATGCAGCAGCACACCGGGGAGCATATGGTCTCCGGTGTGGTGTGCGCCCGGTACGGCTGGCACAATGTGGGCTTCCACATGGGTTCGGATATGATCACCATCGACTTCGACGGCCCGATCCCGGCGGAGGATCTGCCACAGATCGAGGCCCAGGTCAACGCCTACATCTGGCAGGATCTGCAGGTGCGGACCCTGACCCCAAGCCCCGAGGAGCTGCCCCATGTGATCTATCGCACCAAACGGGCGCTTCCCTGGCCGGTGCGGATCGTGACGATCCCCGGGGTGGACACCTGCGCCTGCTGCGGGGTCCACACCAAGACCACAGGCGAGGTGGGGCTGGTGAAGCTATTCTCCTGCGTCAAGTTCCACCAGGGAGTGCGGATCGAGATGGCCTGCGGCGGCAGAGCCATGGGGATCTTGAACGAAGTATACCGCCAAAACCGGCTGGTGTCCCAGGCCTTCTCTGCCAAGATCATGGAGACCGGAGAGGCCGCCCGGCAGATGAACGAGCGGCTGGCGGCGGCGGAGTATAGGATCGTTTCCCTGGAGCGGCAGATCCATGACACCATCGCTGCAGGCTACGCGGGGCAGGGGGACGTGGTCCACTTCCAGGAGGGGCTCCGTCCTGACCAGGTGCGGGAGCTGGCGGACCGGATCGCTGCGGTCTGCGGCGGCACGGCGGCGGTGTTCTCCGGCACGGAAAACGGCCACACCATGTGCCTGGTGAACAAAAATGGGGACGTGAAGGAGCTGGGCAATGCCCTTTGCAAAGCCCTGAACGGCCGCGGTGGCGGCAAGCCGGGCTATTTCCAGGGCAGCGTGAAGGCCGGACAGGACGAGATCCTGGCTTTCTTCCGGGAACAGTGAGATCTCGTTTAACGTAGGATAACTGTAGGGGAGGGTCTTGACCCTCCCTGAGCGTAAGTTATAGATAAGTGTTGATAAACACCACTATTTGCATCGTTGTTACAACTCACTGATCCAACATTTTAGGGAGGGTCAAGACCCTCCCCTACGATCGAGATGATCTTTGTCGCTACACAAAACGATGATCGTTCGTTATTACGAAAAGCAGGATGGCTGAGCCATCCTGCTTTTTTAGTCGAAGATATCCTTCAAAACGTCGAAGAACTTTTTCCGCTTGGGGTTGGACTTCACGTCCAGGCCCTCGTCCAGCTGGCGGAGCAGGTCTTTTTGCTCCTTGGTCAGCTTGGTGGGGGTCTCCACCACCACGGTGAACTTCTGGTCGCCACGGCGGCGGGGGTTCCCTACGGCGGGGATGCCCTTTTCACGGATGGTGAAGGTGGTACCGGTCTGGGTCCCCTCGGGGATCTCGTAGCTGACCTTGCCATCCAGGGTCGGCACCTGGATCTCGGCACCCAAGGCGGCCTGGGTGAAGCTGATCGGCACCTCGCAGTACACGGTCATGCCCTCCCGCTGGAAGATCTGGTGGCGCTTGATGTAGACCTCGGACATCAGGTCACCATTGGGGCCGCCGTTGGAGCCCACGCAGCCCGCTCCGGCGGAACGGACCGTCTGCCCCGCGTCCACACCGGCGGGGACTTTGATGGTGGCCTTATGGTTGCGGCGGACCTTGCCCTTGCCCTTGCAGGTGTTGCAGGGGGTCTTGACGATCTTGCCACGACCGGAGCAGGAGGGACAGGTGGTGGTGGACTGCATGGACATGCCCATGAAATTCTGCACCGTCCGGACCTGACCGGAGCCCTTACACTGGCTGCAGGTCTCGATCACACCGTCGGCAGAGCCGCTGCCGTTACAGGCGGCGCAATTCTCGATCCGGGGGTAGCTGACCTCCTTCTCACAGCCGAAGGCCGCCTCTTCGAAGGTCAGATCCAGTCGGATCCCCACGTTCTCGCCCCGGCGGGGGGCATTCTGGGAGGCGCTGCGCCGTCCGCCACCGCCGCCGCCGAAGAAGGAGCCGAAGATGTCGCCCAGGTCGCCGAAATCACCGAAACCGCCAAAGCCGCCGTAGCCGGCACCGCCCTGGCCTGCGCCGTAGTTGGGATCCACACCGGCGAAGCCGAACTGGTCG
>JAFTKE010000098.1 GCA_017456045.1 Oscillospiraceae bacterium | reverse complement strand
GGGCTCCGTCACCACAGCCACATACTCATGGACCGGCGCGGCCTCGGTGGTGAACTCATAGGAAGCGGTCTTGAGATATCCAGTGTTCTCATTTTCCAGGACGGCATACCAGCGATACCCGGTCTCAGCCTCCAGCCCAGTGACCTCCACCTGGGCGCTTCCGGTGGCGCTGCCCAAGGTGGCAGTCCCCAGCACCTCATCGGTCAGAAGCTCCGCAGAGAAGCTGTTTTCCAGGATCGTCTGGGCATCCACCGAGAAGTTCACGGTGAGGATCAGCGAGTCGATGTCCGTAGTGCTGCTGACCACACCGTCAGCATCGGCTTTGGCCAATGCCTTCAGGTCATGGGCTGCGCCATCATAGTAGTTGAAATCGTCCTGAGAGGGAGAGTAGGAGTTGATGAACACCTTATCGTTGTCCAGATCGAAGTACAGGAACTTGACATACTGCAATCCGCCCTTATCCAGGCTCTGATAGTCGGTGCAGATCTGATAAACGGTCCGGTCCAGGGTGCCGTTGCCGTTGTCATCGAAGCGGACGGTCTGATAGGTAGCGCCGGAATAGTGGCCATTGAGGACCGCGAACACGTTGGGATTCTTGGCCACCACCTGGTCCCGGACCATGACGCCCCAGTAATCCAGCAGTCCATCCACGCTCTCCCGGACATGGGTGTAGCCGTGGAAGCAAAGGATCGCCTTCCGGTCAGCGTACTTGGCCAGCACCTCGTTCATCCAGTCGATCTCTTCCTGATAGATGTTCCAGCTCATGTACACGATGATGAAATCCTGGCCGTTCTCAGACACCAGATCGTAGTGGCCCAGGTTGTTCTTATAGGAGCCACCGAAGGTGGGCTGATCCTTCACCCGGTCCTCGCCGAAATACTTCAAATAGGTCTCGGTATCGGCATAGCCGGAGGCCACGTCATGGTTGCCGCCCAGCACGCCATAGGGCATCCCGGCATCGTCGAAGATCTTCATGGCCGTGTCAGCGTTCTCCCACTGGTACATCGCGTCCCAATCGTCCACGATATCGCCGGTATGGATCACATACTTGATCTTCAAGGCAGCGGCGCTGTCCACGATCCAGTTGTTCATCTTGATGAACTGGTTCTGATACCGCTGGACATAGATCTGTGTATCAGAGATCCAGGCAAAGGAGAAATCATAATCCTCAGGGATCGTGGTGCCATCCCAGCTGTCATTGTTGCCGGTGACGCCGTCATTGACGGTATCCAGATCCGGCAGCGCCGTCTCAGCGGTACACTGGACGATCACCGTGGCCTTGCCGTCGGTGACATGGCCATCCACAAGGAAGGTGGCATCCTGGATCGTACCGTTGCTGTCCGCCTCGCCGATCAGCTCCCAGGCGCCGGTGGCGGCGTTCTGGACGAACATCCGGGAAGCATGGGCATCGTCAGCACCGGAAGCGGTGCCATCCCAGTCCACCCGGACCTCATCCCCTGCCGTAGCAGTGGACACATCGATGGTGTACTGGATGTAAGGCACGAGGCCATCCACCGTATTGGTCTGCACCTGAGCGGTGTCGATCTTCTCCGCCCGATAGAAGGTGACGCTGGTGGCCGCGTCGCTTTGGGCGGTCAGATACATCTGCGCCGTACTGTGAGTGATGTCCTTGGTCCCGGCGTCCGTCACGCTCATGACCACATCATCCACCAGGAACGTGACCTCCTTGGAGGTCTCGTTGCCGGCGGCATCCTTCACGTACGTCGCCAGAGTATGCTCGCCCTCGCCCAGATCGTAGGCCGTGATGGTGCAGGGCGTCTGGATAGGCTCGCCATCCAGCGTAACGGCAGACTCGTTGATACCGTTAGCATCGGTGATCTCAGGTGCCAGAGTGATGTTGCCTGTCAGGGTCGCACCACTGGCGATCCCCAGATCCACGGTAGGGGCGGAATTATCCACGATGAAGGTGACTTCCTTGGTGGAGGTGCCGCTCACGACCTTCAGAGTGTGCTTACCATCCGACAATGTGGTGGTATCCAAGCTCACGCCCACAGCATCCACATCAGTGTCAGGGATCGTGAAGGTCACGTTCATATAGGGACACCAGTTGGTGGAGTCGCCGATGCTGTGGACAGCGTCATAGGCGGTGCTGGTGTTGGTCTTGGCAGAGGTATCCACGCCCTGGTAAGTTGAAGGACCGATCTTACTGGGTAGATATTCCTTGCCGTTGGGCAGCTTCATCTTCAGATGGGTGACGGTGAAGTCGTCCCGGTTGGCATCAGGGCATACCGTCTCCGTGGCTGTGGTGCCAAGGGTACCGGCCCAGATCCGGAACACCACCTTGTATTCGCCGGAGCTGTAGGTGAAGTAGCTGCTGTCGATGTGTCTGATCTGATCGGCCAGGCTGAGATACGCCCATTTGCCGATGTGATGGATCAGCTCGTTCTGCTTGGTGGTGATAGCGGAACGGAAATAGTTGTCGATCCCATCCGCGGTGAAGCAGAAGTAGCCGCCATCCTCCAGCATGGGCGTGGTGGTCTGCTTCGTGCCGTCGATATAGATCTCGGTAGCGCTGTTGGTGCCACCATCATTGGCGGTGACCGCCACGGTCCCCTTCACCACTTCGCCGTCAGCGATATTGGTACGGACTCCGTCCACATCGTTGAGCTTATCGATCCCCACCTTGAAGATGCCCTTGCGGGTGGTTCGGTAAGCGTTGGATTGCTCCACATAGAACTCCACATACTCACTGTCGAAGAGGTTCGCGCCGGAGATCACCACCTCGTAACGATTGGGCACCCGGATACCGCCCTCGGTCACAGGGAGCCAATCCCCAGTGCCGTCGAGCCGGTAGTAAGCAGCACTGTTGGTCCGGGAGAGGCCGTTGGCCTTGAAGTAGAAGTACACCCGCAGGTCCTGGCCCTGCATGATGGAGGTGGGGACGGTACAGCCGTCGTAGAGCCGCAGCTCCATGGCACCGCCGTTATCCACCACGAAGGTGAGCTGATCAGCCGCCACCGTGCCCAAGTTGGAAGCCGTGCCGCCGGAATACAGGATCATCTCCGGGCCCTCAGGATCGATCTTCAGGTGGGCAGAGGTGCCATCGGGACAATCGGTATCGTTGTGCCAGAAATAGCGGGACAGGCAGGTATCCAGATCCCCGTTGGCATCGGTGGTATACAGCTCCATGCCGCGCAGGTCATTGGTCAGACCGCCCTGACCGGTGAAGATGTAGACCTTGGTATCGGAGCTGATGCCATAGGCGTCCCGGAATTTGGTCAGGGTGGGGAAGCTGGTATAGTCGGTCAGCTGAGAATAACGGTAGCACCACAAGATCACGGAGCTGCCCGCCGGGATCACACAGCTGGTGGAAGAGCCCACATGATCGGAAGCCGAAGAGCTGTACTTGTACACCGTCAGGGGCTTGCGATAGCCCTCCTTGACCACATAGCTCAGGGTCACATCGGTATTCAGATAGATGTCGGTGTCAGAGGTGTTGGTGACCTCCAGGCACTCCATCACATCCTTCGTGGTGCCATAGGTGCTGCTGCGGTCCACGTCGTTGGGACGGACCTCGGTGATGTAGATGCCCTTGCCGTCGAAATCGGAGGCAGTCTGAGCTTGGATCAGGCCGTTGACCTGGGCCACCCGCACCCGCCCGGCGGTGGGCAGATCCAGCGCCCGATAGACCTCCATGTCACTGCCCTTGAACACAGGCATCTGCAGATGCACGCCCAGACCGTCCTTGGTGTGGGTATCCCGAACGGCAGTGAAGGTGGAGACCGTCTCGCCGGTCTGCTTGTTCTTGATGGTGAAGGTGCCGGAATCGGCGCCCCAGTTGGAGCCGTAGTACAGCTTCAGCACCATCGCCGTGTCCGGAATGTCCAAAGCATCACGAAACTCCGCCTCAGTGGGTATGACGATGTCGGTGCGATAATTCCACAGCACCGCGATCTGGCCCCGGGTCAGGGTGATGTCAGCGCTGCCGGACATATCCGTCAGCGTCATCAGCGTGCCATCGAGATAGATCTCATAAAGATCATTGACCTTGATGTCCGCGTCATGGGTGTTGCACACCTCGATGAACTCCATCAGGTCCGAGGCGCTGGCGTAGGTCGTGACCGTCTGATAACCATCAGCGGCTCTGGAATCGTTCGTGGCACTGCGATCGACGTCATTGTTGTAGATCTCCGTGATCCACAACCCCTCGCCATTGAAGGCGCTGTCCGTCAGATCCGCAGTTTGGAGCGCCTGCACCATGATGCCTGCGGGTACCAGCTGCAATACCAATACCGCGATCAAAAGCCAGGCCAAACGTCGTTTCATGAATTCCATGTACCATCCGTCCTTTCAGTGAATCGTATAGACACTCTGCTGATATCGATTATAGATCGATACAACATAAATGTCAATTATGACGATGCATATCATCCAAATGATTCGTGGTCATCATCCAACGCAGCAAGACCGTACCATCTGTAGGGGAGGATCACTGAACCTCCCGGTGATCTGGCTTCGCAAGATCACGATCGCCGAAGGTATATCGATCAGCGTAGCATTTAATACGGCGGCCATCAGCCGCCCAGCGCCCCAAAGGGGCGCAATGGGCGCGTTGCAAAATGCGCCACGAAAAAACACATCGGCTGGCCCCGAAAGGGGTTGGCCGATGTGTCTTTTTGCTGTAAAATTGAATTGATGAGAAACAACAAACAGCAAGACCAGTATAAGGTATCCGAGGGGAATAAT
>JAFTKE010000005.1 GCA_017456045.1 Oscillospiraceae bacterium | reverse complement strand
TCAGCAAGTCTGATAAGTTTTCTGAACTTTTATGTTACTGCCCGCATTCCTCTTCCGACCTCGCTACGCTCGGCCACCTTCCCCCCGGGGGAAGGTATATGCGCCCCTGCGGGGCGCTCGGCGGCCATCGGCCGCCGCATCTCATCGCAATGCTAAACGATAATTTATGGTCCTTTCGATAGACTATCCCACCTGCGTTTGGGGGTGGGAAATTTTGTGTTGATTTCCGGGGGATATCATGCTATAATGCACGAGTCCGCCCTTTGTGGGCGAATGTGTTCTATAGGAGGATATTTATGGGAAACGATACGTTACAGATCTTGATCGCCATGGTCATCTATATGGCGGCGGTCATTGGGATCGGTGTGCTGTATGCCAAGCGCGCCAATAAGAATTCGGAGGAGTACTTCCTGGGAGGACGGTCTCTGGGTCCCTGGGTCACGGCTATGAGCGCCGAGGCGTCGGACATGAGCGGCTGGCTGCTGATGGGCCTGCCCGGTGTGGCTTACTGGTGTGGTCTGGCGGACGCGGCCTGGACCGCGATCGGACTGGCTGTGGGTACTTATTTCAACTGGCTGCTGGTGGCGAAGCGTCTTCGCCGGTACAGCATCCGGGCCAACAACTCGATCACCCTGCCGGAATTCTTCTCCAACCGGTTCCATGAGAACAAGAAGGTGATCATGATGCTGTCCGCGGCGTTCATTTTGATCTTCTTCACGGTGTATGCCGCCAGCTGCTTCGTCACCTGCGGCAAGCTGTTCTCTACGCTCTTCGGGATGCCCTATGTGTCCATGATGATCGTGGGCGCCATCTTCGTGCTGCTGTACACCCTGCTGGGTGGTTTCTTGGCAGAGAGCGCTTCGGATTTCATGCAGGCGATCGTGATGATCGCGGCGCTGGCGGTGATCGTGATCATCAGCACCGTCAATGCTGGCGGTGTGGGCCAGGTGCTGGACAATGCTGGCCAGATCCCGGGCTTTATGGAGTTCTTCGGACTGGCTACCCCTGTGGTGGACGAAGCCGGGACACAGCTGGTGGAGGCGGGGAAGCCTCTGTTCGGCGAGGCTTCCGAGTATGGCTGGCTGACCATCTGCTCTATGCTGGCTTGGGGCCTGGGCTATTTCGGTATGCCTCAGGTGCTGCTGCGGTTCATGGCGATCCGCAAGGAGAGCGAGCTGAAGATGTCCCGCCGGATCGCTATGGTCTGGGTGGTGATCTCCCTGGCTGTGGCGGTGTTCATCGGCATCGTGGGCCGTCAGCTGTTCCCGGTGGAGCATCTGACCAAGGCTTCCGCTGAGAACATCTTCATCACCTTGGCCACCTCTTCTCTGCCTGCGCTGCTGGCCGGTTTCGTCATGGCGGGCATCCTGGCGGCTACGATCAGCTCCTCTGATTCCTATCTGCTGATCGCCGCTTCCGCTTTTGCCAAGAACGTGTTCCAGGGCGTGTGCAAGAAGGATGCTTCCGATAAGCAGGTCATGTGGGTGACCCGGATCACCCTGCTGGTGCTGGCGCTGATCGGTATCGTGATCGCGCTGGACGAGAACAGTGTGATCTTCTCGATCGTCTCCTTCGCCTGGGCGGGCTTCGGTGCCACCTTCGGGCCGCTGGTGATCTTCAGCCTGTTCTGGAAGCGGACCACCCGGGCCGGTGCCATCGCCGGTATGGTGGGCGGTGCCGGTATGGTGTTCCTGTGGAAGCTGGTGATCAGCGGCCTAGGCGGCGTGTTCGCCATCTATGAGCTGCTGCCTGCGTTCATCTTCTCCAGCGTGTGCATCGTGGTGGGATCCCTGCTGTCCAAGAAGCCCTCGGATGAGATCCTGGAGGACTTCGAGGCGGTCCGCAGCGGTAACGTGGCGGATGCCTGATAGATGATAAGAAAGAGCTGTTGCGAGATCTGCAACAGCTCTTTTTTGATACTCAACGGTCCAGGATCTGGCCGTCCGTGGAGATGGTGACCACCTGCCAGGGGATGGATCTCCCACTGGCCTGGATGGCACGCTTGGCGGCGTGTTCGATGCCGCCGCAGCAGGGTACCTCCATGCGGACGATGGTGACGCTCTTGATATCGTTGAGCGCGATGATCTCGGTGAGCTTCTCGGCGTAGTCTCCCTGGTCCAGCTTGGGGCAGCCGATCAGGGTGATGCGGTTTCGGATGAACTCGCTATGGAAGTTCCCGTAGGCGTAGGCGGTGCAGTCCGCCGCGATCAGCAGGTGTGCGCCCTGGAAATAGGGGGCGTTCACCGGCACCAGCTTGATCTGGACGGGCCACTGCCGCAGCTGGCTGGCGGTGGGAGCGGGCTGTGCGATGGGAGGTGCCTTGCGCTCGATCGCCTTGGACTGGGTGCCGGGGCAGCCGCAGGGGAGGGTCATCCCGTGCTTTTGCATCTTGGCCTTGCGTACAGCTTCCTCATCATAGGCAGGGGCCTCCCGCTCTTCGAAGGTGATGGCGTTCATGGGACAGGCGGGCAGACAATCGCCCAGGCCATCGCAATAGTCCTCCCGCAGGAGCTTCGCTTTCCCATCTACCATGCCGATGGCTCCTTCGTGGCAGGCTTCGGCGCAAAGGCCGCAGCCGTTGCATTTCTCTTCGTCGATCTTGATGATCCGTCTGATCATGCTGCTCCCTCCTTTTTCTGTTTCTGAAGCGATGCGATCTGCATCATATGCTCGTACATCTCATCGCCTACGCATTTGCGGGCATACTGACACCACTGGACGCAGCTCAGATCATCGTTGTAGGCGATGAAGCCGCAATGGTCACAGGCGACCTCTGTATCGATGGAGAAGATCTCGATGATGCTGCCGCACTGGGGGCAGGTCTTTTCTTTGATCGTGGGGGTCCGGGGCTTGCCCTGGCATCCATCCATCAACATGGTACATACCTCCTTCGGGGATCTGCACGGTCTGCCGTGAGTCCCTTGACTTTGTGGTGATATCATACTATACTGATGAAAAAATGTATGTTGAAATTTCAACAAAAGGAGACGACTATGGAGGTAGTTTCTGGGGCGCTGCAAGGGTGTCCGCTGTTCGATGGCATCCGGGAGGAGGAACTGACGGGACTGCTGGGCTGTCTGGGGGCCAGGCAGGTGCAGGGGAAGAGGGGGCAGTTCCTGTTTGGGAGGGGGATGATACCCATTCGATCGGGATCGTGCTGACTGGGGCGGTGCAGCTGATCCGGGAGGACTATTATGGAGACCGGAGCATCCTGGCCCATATCGGGCCAAAGCAGCTGTTTGGAGAATCCTATGCCTTTTCCGGGGCCGATGCGCTGCCTGTCAGTGTGGTGGCGGATGAGGACTGCAGGATCGTGTTGCTGGACAGCAGAAGGATCGGGGCGTGCTGCAGCAATGCTTGCTCGTTCCACAGCCGTCTGATCTACAACCTGCTGCGAGTGGTAGCAAGGAAGAATCTGGTGCTGCATCAGAAGATCCAGATCACCTCCAAACGAACGACACGGGAGAAGCTGATGGCTTACCTGCTGGAGCAGGCCAAGGAGCATGGCAGCAGCTTCACGATCCCCTACGACCGGCAGGAGCTGGCGGATTATCTGGAGGTGGATCGCAGCGGATTGTCTGTGGAGATCGGCAAGCTGCGAAGAGAGGGCGTGCTGGAGGCGAGGAAGGATCGGTTCCGACTGCTTTGATCACTTCTTCTTGAATATACGGCTCGCAGAGAAAAGTCCGGGGAATACGGTGAAGATCCGGAATTGGAGCCGATCGATGAAGCTCAGGGTCGGAAGCAGATCGTTACGGTGGGTCTTGATGGTGCGGCACATCTGATCTCGGTCGGCCTTGGGCATCTTATCTTCGTTCAAGTGATCCAGGAAGATGGAGAAGGCCTCCTGCTTTTGCTGGCGGGCATTGTCCATGCGCCCCAGTGCCTCTTCGCTGGTCCAGACCAGCTTTCGACGGATGAAACGGGAGTCGAAGCTGATGAGGGAGTAGTTGAAGGAGGAATTGGTGTCGTGGAGACGGCAATAATACCAACGCTGATCCAGCAGGGTGGTTTTGGCGCCTTTGATCAGGTTTTCATAAAGGAAAAAGAAGTCTTCCCCAATGGTCAGGTCGGTGCGGAACCGGGTCTGACCGATCAGCTCCCGGCGGAGCATCGTGCCGCCGATCGCCCGCAGAGCAGAGCCGCTTTCGAAAGCGACTGCGATCGAGGCGTCCTCGTCCAAAGCTTTGGTGGTGGCGCAGGCAGCTTGGCGGGGGAACTTCTCCATGGCGATGTCCCATTTTTCCTGGGAGACACGCAGGATGGGCGTGGCACCGATCTGGGTGCCCTGGGCGATCATGGCATCTACCAGGGTCTGCAAAAGCTGGAAGTGGATCGCGTCGTCGCTGTCTAAGAAGAACAGGAAGTCGCCTTTCGCTGCGTCCAGGCCCAGATTCCTGGCAGCGGAGACACCATTGTGGGTCCCTTGGATCAGGTGGAAACGCGGGTCGGATCGGGCATAGTCTTGGCACAGCTGGACTGTGGCATCGGCGGAGCCATCGTCGATCAGGATGACCTGGAAGTTTTGGTGGGTCTGAGCCAAGATGGATGAGATGCAGTCCGGCAGGGTGTGGGCTCTGTTGTAGACCGGCAGGATGATGGAGACGAGATCGTTCATGGGGGAGTGCCCCTTTCTGTGGTATTTGGGTCGATCATAGCATATTTTTTGGAAAAGGGCAATAAGGAAAACCGAGCCCTGTGCGGGCTCGGTGTGGGATGGGGATGTTGGTGTGGATCATCGTTTAGCGGCGCTAAACGATGATTTATGGGTCCATCTATGGGCCGGTTCGAGATCTTAGCGTTTGAATCTCCAGGCGAAGAGCAGGCCTGCCAGCAGGATCAGGATAGTGGCGCCCAGTAGGAGCCATTGGGGATCCGGGGGCTGGGGGCTGGAGTCGGGCTGACCGGGCATCATGCCGCCCATCCCGTTGGGCCGGGTGGACGAGGCGCTGTCGGGCATGGAGGGGGCAGTACCGTCGGTGGTCTGGCCCGGGATCATGCCACCGGGAGGCATTTGACCGGGGGACATCCCTTCAGGCATGGAGGGGGCCGTGCCGTCGCCGGATTGGCCGGGCATCATACCCTCCATCCCCTCAGGCATGGAGGGGACAGTGCTGTCGGTGGACTGGTCCGGGGCCACACTACCCATATCACCGGGGGACTGGAGGGTGCTGTGGCTCATGGTGCCCATATCCGATAGGGTGAGGGAGGTGGTGTCTACGGCCGCTTCTTCGCCGGAAAGCTGGAGATCCACACTTTGGGCGCGCAGCTCGCAGAAGTCCAGAAGAGTCTGGACACCGGTCCTGTATTCCTCATAAGTGCAGAATTTGGTGGGATCCTTTTCTACATAGGGGGCGATCAGCGTATCGGCCTGGTGGATGATGCTCTGGGGATCCACCGTGTCCAGGAACTGGCGGAACAGGTCGTGGTAGCGCTGGGTGTAGGTCTCGCTTCCCCAGATCCAGTCGATCATGGGAAGCCCCTCGCCGGTGACGGACAGGGGAGCATCGATATCGTCATTGACGGCGGCATCCGCATTTGCTGCCTGGAAGGTGCCGAAGGCCAGGTTGTAGTCCCAGGGGATCATGGCAAGGGTGCCGTCTTCCTCATAGAGGTAATAGTTGTGGACCATGGAGCCGGTGTAGCTGTCGCCGTTGACCACATAGTTATGGACCACGAAATAGCGCAGGACCGCATCCGTATCCACCACGGCATCGATATCCCCACTGCTGAGAGCTTTCAGGGACTGGATCAGGCGCAGGTGGTCGGTGGAGGTGGCATCGGTCTTGCAGCTGCTGAGGATGGCGCTGTAGCTTTCGGGGTAGTCGTCGATGTATTGGAGCTTCACATCATCGGTGCCCTTGCTGCCAGCGTCCATGCCGCCCTTCTGGGGCTGTTCCTGGTCCTGCGCCAGGGCGGAGAAGTCGAAGTCCTGGCCGTTTCCTCTGCCGCCGCCCATTTGGATGCTGTCGGGCTTGTAAAGATGACCGTAGTCGGTGCCGTAGTTGCGCTGGAGGAAGCTCTCCTCCACGGCTTCTACTGCCAGGTATAGGCCGAAGTCCTCGCCGTTGATGGTGATGTAGACGAAGCTGCAAAGAGGGGCCGCGACGCCGAACTTACCCATCATTTGGTAGGTCAGGTAGTCCTTCATCATGGTGTTGTCCTGGATCAGGTTGTTGAGGCTCAGCTTGTCCAGACCGTGGTAGCTTTGGGTGGAGTCGTACTGGTCGAACTCCAGCTTGAAGCTGTAACGCTGGGAGTCCATGGCGGCTACCGTACTCAATGAGGTGTTGCCCTTGCCCCGGATGCCCACTGTCCGGAAGACTTCACCGTCGATCACCACGTCGCAGGCGGTGTATTCTTCGCTTTGGCAGGTCGCGAGGAACGTTTCCGGGTCGTCCAGGCGGATGTCGATGGTGTGGACGTAGGAGGTGTCGAAGATCCGGTCCTCGTAGCCCATGGCGTTGGCGGTGACCTGGAGACCCAGGGACTGGCCGTTCATGAACAGTACGCAGATCAACAGCGCCAGGATCACGGCCACGGCGCAGATCTTATCGATGTGTTTGTTGGTCGTCATAGCGTCAGCCCATGTAGTCGCCGTTGTAGCTGACCAGGACGGCGCTTTGGACGCCGGGGATCCGGGTCAGGGCGTTGACGAAGGAGGTGTCGTCCTCCTTGAGCCGCACCTCCAGGTCCAGCTCGATGCTGTCGGCGGACACGGTCTTGCTCTTGACCACGCAGCGCTCCACTTTCTGCTCCAGCAGGGCTTTGGCTTTCTGCTCCGCTTCCTGGGTGGTGCAGCGGATCACGGCGATGTAGGGGTGGACGTGGGTCTTGCGGTTGACGAACAGCAGCAGCGTCACGCCGATGATCACGCTGCCGATCACCGCCAGGGGGATCATGCCTGCCGCCAGGACGATGCCCACGGCGATGGACCAGAACAAAAAGGCGATGTCCAGGGGCTCCTTGATCGCGGTGCGGAAGCGGACGATGGACAGCGCGCCCACCATGCCCAGGGAAAGCACCACGTTACTGGTGA
The DNA here is from genome assembly GCA_017456045.1 of Oscillospiraceae bacterium. GTDB lineage: Bacteria > Bacillota > Clostridia > Oscillospirales > Oscillospiraceae > Faecousia. Next base: position 1,172 of record JAFTKE010000005.1, on the reverse strand, counting down.
CGGCTAAGATCACCACGGTGGTGATCATGGTCAGGGCGATCAGCGTCACCCCGAAGGAGCTGGAATACATCACGCCGTTGAAGGTCTTTTTGTACACCAGGAAGATGAACAGGCCCAGGCAGAAGGATAGCACCAGGGAGATGGCCATGTCCACCACGCTGACGCTGGTGATGTTCTCCAGGAAGCTGGATTTGAAGATGTCTTGGAACGTTGTCATTGTTAGTCCTCCTTAGTCATAGATCCTGCAGATGGCATATTTGGAGAAGGCGCTGGTGTGGCGGCTCTCCAGCTGGACGATGTCCCGGATCAGGGATGGGAGGAAGTGGTCCCATTTGACTTCCAGGATGATGGGGCTGTCCCCGGCGGGGATGGTGGGGCAGTTGGGGTCCAAAAGATTTGTGGAGCCCAGGCCGGTGCGGATGTCGTAGTCCAGGGTCACACGGACGTTGCCGGCGGGGAAGGTGTAGGCCTCCCGGGTGTAGTCCACGATGGTCTTGGGACGCAGGCCCTGGGAGCGGATCTTCCGGTACAGCTCCTGCACCAGCGGGCGGTGGTCCTGGGCCATCCAGTCCCAGTCGCCGTCCACGATGCTTTGGGTCTCCTGGGCGGTCAGGGGAGCGGTCTGCTTGCTGCCCAGGCCGTTATGCTTGCTTTTCTTTTCCAGATGGATCACGGTGGGGTCCAGGTCGTAGTAGCGGATCCGGAATTTCTCCCGGATGGCCACGCCGTCCAGCTTCTCCCGCAGGGCCTTATCGGCAGCGTTATCGAAATAGAGACTTCGGATGAAGTATTTCCCTTCCACGCCGTGACGGTCCGGCTGCAGGACGGCTCGCAGACGCTGACGAAGGATGATCAGGTCGTGATGGCTGATCTCGTGCTTCCACTCGTGGCGGAATTCCATTGGTCCACCTCCTTTGGGGGTCATTATAGCCGTTGAAACATTAAATAGGCTGAAAGATGGGGGTGGGAAGGGTGAATAATGTGTGAATGTTTTCACGATAAAAAGACCACCGGCTTCCGGAAGCCGGTGGCCAGACTGTCAAAAAAGTGGTTTTGCGGCGAAGCCGCTCCCTTCCCCCGGGGGCGGTGCGTCGCGCAGCGAATCAAGATCCTAATGATCGCCGGTGGCGATCATACCACAATTTATTAGGTGGGCCGGCGAAGCCGGGTCG
>JAFTKE010000097.1 GCA_017456045.1 Oscillospiraceae bacterium | reverse complement strand
TAAGGACGTCGCCTTCGCCATGTCCTCCACCTTCCTCTTCGATATGGTGATGATCGCCCTGTACCCCATCATGGGCAGAGCCCTGGGCATGTCCGATATCGCCTACGGCATCTGGGCCGGCACCTCTGTGAACGACACCGCCAGCGTGGTGGCCTCCGGATATGCTTTTTCCGAGGCAGCAGGCGACTTCGCCACCATGGTCAAACTGACCCGGACCATCGCGATCATCCCCACCGTGTTGGTCTTCGCGTACATCGGCATCCGCGCCAAGCGGAAAGAACTCCAAACATCCGGCGACGGTCGAAAGGTAGACCTTGTGAAGATCGTCCCCTGGTTCATCTGCGGCTTCCTTGCCCTGGCGATCCTGAACAGCGTCGGCTGGATCCCGGCAGAGGTCTCCGGTGTCATGAAGCACACCAGCAAATTCCTGATGGTCACCGCATTGGCTGCCATCGGCCTGGGGACCAGCATCACAGACTTCAAAAAAGCCGGCCTCGCCCCCATGTTCTACGGCATCACCATCGACACGCTGGTGACCTTGACGGCCCTGATCGTGATCTGGTGCATGGGGCTGATGTAAAGCACTGTCGTCCCTTATCCGGAAGAAAGGAAGATCCCTTATGATAGGAAAAGATGATTGGCGGCTGACGGCCGGTCCTGTCAGCGGCGAAGAAGAGGCCCTCAAGGATATCCCGCTGTACTACATCCCCTTCCGCCCGCTTTCCGAAGCATGGGATCATGAACATTGTGCGTTTTGCTGGGCCAAATTCTTTCTGCATGAGGGGAGCTTGCAGGAGGGCTACTGCACCCGCCCCCATAATGCCCGGGACGCCCACTGGATCTGCCCGGAGTGCTATGAGGACTTCAAGGAGATGTTCCGCTGGAAGCTGACACCATAGCGATCAGGCCGATGAAGAGGTGATGCCAAGATGGGCCAAGTATTATACGAAGTATCCTTCCAATTCTACAGCATGTACTACACCCCCGCCATCGTCCTTCTGCTGGCAGCGATCCCATTTTTTATGTTGCGGAAGATACGGACCCAGATCGAAGTCAGGATGCAGCTGCTGTGGTTCCTCAGCGGCATGGTCATGGTAGGTGCGTTGATCGCCCAGATCATCCTGGGGATATGCGTCTACCAAGATCACCAGCGGTTCGTCGTGGCCTACCAGCAGGGGGACTACGAGACTGTCATCGGCGAAGTCGAGAATTTCGTCCCGATGCCAAACGTAGGGAAAGGGGATGAGTCCTTCCAGATCGATGGTGTCCCCTTCTCATATTCTCCCACCCGCATCCACCAGGGGTATCACGACCCCGGAACACAAGGCCGCGCGATCACCGGAAACGGCCAGCTGCTGAAGGTCGGGTACATCGAAAAGGATGGTCAAAACTATATCGTCTATATCGAGCAGCTCAGTGCAGATGAAACAGGATGACTGGGAACGACGGTCCCCTACATCGCGTTACGCAAAGAAGCCGCGACGATATGAAGCGCCAAGGGGCTGTTGCGAACCGAACGTTTCGCAACAGCCCCTTCGTCTATCTTATTCCAGATCCTCCAACGCTTCGAAAAAGAATTGGGCCAGACTGGGCCACGAGCTGAAGATCACCGGCTCCTCGTGACTGAAACGGACCGGCCTCCCATCGGTGCCAAGGAGGACCACATCTCCATTGGCGCAGGTGGCGATCACCACCCCGTCAGGCCGTTCCTCCAGCAGCTCCTCTTTTTCCAGCTCCGCCCGGAACTCCCGGTCCCGTTCCAACGCCTCGCAGAAAGGCAGCAACGCATACTCATCGGACAAGCTCCCGCCGTCAGCCACCAGATAATATGCCGCCATGGCAGCATACCCCGTGTCCGCCAACCCCTCCGCCTGATCCTTGGGCATCCGTTTCCGAAAATCGTCCTTACGGTCCCGCTTCGCCCTTCGCAGCCGCTTCAAGGCATCCTTCTCAGAGATCTTCCGGGCCGGTCGTGGCTTGGCTTTCAGCGCCTCACACGCAACGCCCATCTGCTCCATGAACGCCGCCGTAGGCCGGGGGATCGGCTGGGTCTGCAGCACCACATAGCCGCCCAAGGGCGCATCCAACACCGGCGCCGGACGCAGGACGCTGGCCGGGAAAGCCTTCTCCCGCAAAAGGATCTGAGCCACATCCCTGTGGATCAGGATCTCATATCGTCCATAATGGGTATCGGTGCAGGGAGTATACACATAGGCGATGCCGCCTTCTGGCATCTGCGCCGTCAGATAGTGGTCCGGCAGATCCACCAACTGCAGCACATGGAACACCTCCGCCAACCTGGGCAGCCATCCTCCCGCCGCCTGGAGCCTCTCGGGCTCCGCTTTTTGCAGGGACCTGGCCACCGCCACCTGACCGACCAGCTGTTTCCCATAGATATGGAAATACTGCTCCGCGGCGAACCGCCCCACATCTGGGGCCCAGCAAAAATCCAGATCGTGGATCCCGGCCCGCAAACAGGCTTCCCGCATCCGCTCCGGGACCAAGATGCCGCCATATGCTTTCGGCACCTTATCCTTTTCGTGGTAGGCCCGGATCTGACAGACAGAGACCTTCTCGCCCTCATCACTGACCGTTTCGATCCTGCCATCATAGGTGAAGGGCCCAAGCACGCCCGGGACCAGTTGATACCAGTCGCTTTCTACGCCCACATAGTGTCTGGTGTAGACCCCTCTGGCCCGCCAGCCCTCCTCCTTGCAGATCCGCTGGATCGCCTCCAGCACCTGGTCCGCCCTGGGATCGGAGCGCTTCAAGGTGGACCAGCCCACGCAGTCACATTTCAGGCCCAGAGAATGGACGAAGGCCACGTTCTCCTGGACTTTCTTTTGGAAGTCTTCATACGTCGTCCCCTCTTTGTCCAAGATCCAAAGCAGCTCCTCCGTATAGTCCATACGCACCATCCTCCTCAATCCCGGGAGCATTTCTCCGCATCGATGGCCAGCACCAGCATCAGCACACACAGCGTGTCCTTGGGATCGGCCACATCGATCACATAAGTATCGGTCCAGTTGAACAGCTCCTTGCCCACATTGGCCACGAACCGCCCATTGGGACCATAGACCTCATAATCCCATTCCAGCAAGTCTCCCTCAACGTAATAGCCGTTGTACTCGATGTTGTACTTAGGCGTGAAGAAGGAGAACTCCTTGCAGATCCTGCCCACATAGCTCCCGCCCATGTACATCTCGAAGGTCGGAAGCAAGGAAAAGATCTTCTGCTTCACCATCCCCACCTCCCAGCCACCGGTGTCATAGATCCGCAGCTGATGCCCCCAGGCCAGCTCACCCTTGACAGTATACATCGGTCTGCCGCTGGCATCGAAGATATCGTAGCTGTCGAACCAAGAAAAGAACCGCTGCTTGAACATCAATCTCATAGAGATCCCTCCTTATCTCCCCAGTTCCTCGGGACTGAAGATCGCCAACATCACATAAGCCACCAGGAACATGACCACCAGCGAGATGATCACGAAGACCCTGCGGCTGAGCCCCTTCTGCTTGCCGAAGATGCAGGGCGCGCTCTTGGGCGACCGAGCCAGCACCTCCAGCATCCCAGCCAGAACGCCGAAAACGCCAAAGGGGGCGAACATCTCCCGATCCTCAGTAAAGCCCATGATCAGATAGATGACCGAAAGCACACAGCACACCGTGGCCCAGACCCGGAAGGTCCGGGACTTGTCGGTCGTCTCCACCTTCCAGGACCGTCCCACATCCTCCGACGCCACCACGACCTTCGGTGGGATCTGATCCACACGATACCGGGTCCCACAATACTGACAGACCAATGCCCCGTCCTCTTCCCGGAACTCATTGGCCATACACATCTGACAAACCATCGCCTTCACCCCGACACCACCTTCCATCCGTTTTCGCCCATTATACCACGCCCCGCCCCGTCACGCAATAAGAGATCCCCCGTAATGCAGCCCTCCTTATCCAGCGAACAGATCACAAAAGCCTAGTAGGGGCTCTTCACTGACCCGCCCGCCGATCTTACGCGGGGAGGATCGAGGCGTGTGCATCCCTAAACTAAGTGACATTGGGGAAATGCCGCGCCAGTACGATGAAACTGTTCCCAGTCAAGGCAGGGTGATGCGGAATTTGACGCCTTCACTGGTGTTGT
>JAFTKE010000096.1 GCA_017456045.1 Oscillospiraceae bacterium | reverse complement strand
TAAAAACGAATACATCGAGACCACCCGGGAGCTGGTGGTGGTCACCGCCCCCGGCCCCGGCAGCGGCAAGCTGGCCACCTGCCTGAGCCAGCTGTACCATGAGCACGAGCGGGGCGTGCAGGCGGGCTACGCCAAGTTCGAGACCTTCCCGATCTGGAACCTGCCTCTGAGCCACCCGGTGAACCTGGCCTACGAGGCCGCCACCGCGGATCTGAACGATGTGAACATGATCGACCCCTTCCACCTGGAAGCCTACGGTGTCACCACCGTCAACTACAACCGGGACGTGGAAGCCTACCCCGTGCTGGTGGCGATCTTCGAGAAGATCCTGGGCCACTGCCCCTATAAGTCCCCCACGGACATGGGCGTGAACATGGTGGGTAACTGCATCACCGATGACGCCATCACCCGGGAAGCCTCCTGCCAGGAGATCGTCCGCCGATACTACGATGCCCTTTGCGACGTGAAGAAGGGCAAGGCCAGCGAGGACGTGGTCCGCAAGCTGGAGCTGCTGATGAAGAAAGCGAACATCTCCCCCGCGATCCGCACTGTGGTCCCCCTGGCTCTGGCCCGGGAGGAGGAGACGGGCCTGCCCGCCGCCGCCATGGAGCTGCCGGACGGTCAGGTGGTCACCGGCCGTACCTCGGACCTGCTGGGTGCCTCCGCTTCCCTGCTGCTCAACGCCCTGAAAGCCCTGGGCGGCATCCGGGACGAGCTGCACCTGATCTCCCCGGTGGTGATCGACCCGATCCAGCACCTGAAGGTGGACCACCTGGGCAACCGCAACCCCCGGCTCCACACCGATGAGATCCTGATCGCCCTGTCGATCAGCGCCGCCACCAACCCCACCGCAGAGCTGGCCATGGAGCAGCTATATAAGCTCCGTGGCTGCCAGGCCCACTCCAGCGTGATCTTGTCCGCCGTGGACGAGAAGACCCTGAAACGTCTCGGTGTCGACCTGACCTGCGACCCCAAGTACCGCGCCTGATCCCACAAATGTCATCGCGAGACCAGTCCGCACTGCTCCGCGCCAAGAGCCGACTTCGTCGGTCGCGCTCTGCACAGCGCTGCGGCGCTGACTGGTCGTGGCGATCTCCCCAACAGAAGGAAAGCCGTTGCCCCGCAACGGCTTTTTTCCATATCACTGATACGCAAACAAGGAGCCCACCATGTACCGTACCCTCTCCCAACACTACCGTGAAAGATTCGGCTGCAAGGTCTACAAGCTCTCCCTGGACGCTGGCTTCACCTGCCCCAACCGGGACGGCACCCTGGATACCCGGGGCTGCATCTTCTGCTCCGCCTACGGTGGCGGCGAATTCGCGGAGGGTCTGACCACCTGGATCCCGGAGCAGCTGGAAAAGGCCAAAGCCCGGGTCCGCTCCAAAAACCGGGACGGTAAATACATCGCCTACTTCCAGTCCTTCACCAATACCTACGCCCCGGTAGACCACCTGCGCCAGCTCTACACCGCCGCCATGGCCCCTGACGATATCGTAGGCCTCGCCATCGGCACCCGCCCAGACTGCCTCCCGGAGGATGTGATCGCGCTTCTTAAAGAACTGAACGCCATCAAGCCCATCACCATAGAGCTGGGCCTGCAAACGATCCATGAAACATCCGCCCAGTACATCCGCCGGGGCTACCTCACTTCCGTCTACGACCAGGCCGTGTCCCGCCTGCACAGTGCCGGGATCGAGGTGGTGACCCACATCATCCTGGGGCTCCCCGGCGAAGACCAGGATATGATGGTGCAGACCACCCGCCACGCCGTAGCCATGGGCACCGACGGCATCAAATTCCACCTTCTCCACGTCCTGCGTGGCACGGACCTGGAGAAGGACTACCTGTCAGGCAAATTCCAATGCCTGACCCTGGAGGCGTACGGCCAGCACCTGAAAGCCTGCCTCTCCGTCCTGCCGCCCCACGTCACCGTCCACCGGATCACCGGCGATGGTGCCAAACGGGACCTGGTGGCCCCCCTCTGGTCTGCCGACAAAAAACGGGTCCTGAACTACCTGAATTCCATACTAACTCTGGACGATCTGGAAAGATCGCATTATAATGGGACACATACATAAAGATGGGAGGCCCCACCAATGAAACTCAACTATAAGCGCACCGTCCTGGTCGGCTTCGCGTTCTTCCTGATCTGCGCCTTTTGGCAGGTCTACGATGTAACGATCGCCATGACCCTCACCAGCAAATTCGGCTTGAGCCAGACCGCTTCCGGCATCGTCATGGCTCTGGACAATATCCTGGCCCTGTTCCTGCTGCCCCTGTTCGGCGGCATCTCTGACCGCATCAACAGCAAGCACGGCCGCCGCACCCCCTTCATCTTCATCGGCACGATCCTGGCAGTGGTGTTCCTGCTGAGCCTGTCCTTCGCGGACAACGCCCAGCTGGGCAAGATCGATGCCTACTCCAAGGTCAACGATCTCGCCACCATGGAGCTGATCTATGATGAGCAGAAGGACGCTGTCCTCCAGACCCCCGAGGGCGTGGAGTATAAGCTGTCGGACCTGTACACCCGTGAAGAGTTCTCCCAGCTGACCACCGAATCCAAGGCCACCGAGCTTAACGCCTTCGGCCGTGAGGTGGAAGTGAACCTGTACACCCGCCACGTGGTGCCGGCCCGTCAGGCCTGCGCCGCCGCGATCACGGAGCAGGACCCCTCCACGCTGATCATCTTCCTGGGGATCTTGCTGCTCCTGCTGATCTCCATGGCCACCTTCCGCACCCCCGCCGTGGCCCTGATGCCCGACGTGACCCTGAAGCCCCTGCGGTCCAAGGCCAACGCGGTGATCAACCTGATGGGCAACGCCGGTGGCATCATCGTGCTGGCTTTGGGCTCCATCCTGGCGATCTCCAAGGTGAAGAACGCCTACATGAGCTACACCGGCGTGTACGCCATCGTAGGCGGCATCATGCTGGTGGCCCTTGGCATCTTCGTGCTGACGGTCCGGGAGCCCAAGTGGGTATCCGAGATGCAGTCCGCCAGCGTCCGCCTGGGTCTGGATAAAGAAGAGCCCACCACCCCCGGCACCAAGAAGAAGCTGAGCAAGGGCGAAATGCGGAGCCTGATCTTCCTGCTGGCCTCCATCGTGCTGTGGTTCTTCGGCTACAACGCCGTCACCTCCAAGTACACCGTCTACGCCCAGAACGTTCTGGACAAGGACGCCACCACCACCCTGCTCCTGGCCAATGTGGCCGCGATCATCGCCTACCTGCCTGTGGGCATGGTGGCCTCCAAGATCGGTCGGAAGAAGACCATCCTGGCTGGTGTGGCCATGCTGTTCACCGCCTTCTTCGTGGCCTGCTTTATGACCGCCTCCAGCCCCTCCTGGCTCATGAGCTGTATGTTCTGCCTGGCAGGTGTCGCCTGGGCCACCATCAACGTCAATTCCTTCCCCATGGTCGTCGAGATGTGTTCCGGAGCCGACGTGGGCAAGTACACGGGCTACTACTACACCGCCTCCATGGCGGCCCAGTCCCTGACCCCCACCATCTCCGGCATCTTCATGGACAACATCGCCATGACCAGCCTGTTCCCCTACGCCTCCATCTTCGTTGGCCTTGCTTTCTTCACCATGCTCATGGTGAAACACGGCGACAACAAGGTGGAAGCCAAGACCGGCCTGGAAGCCCTGGCCGTGGACGACTGAGGACCGCGCCATGCCCTACCTGCTGATCATCCCCGCAGCGCTGCTGGTGACCCTCCTGCTGTGGTTCCTGGCGATCCAGTGCCGCCGGGGCCACGACCTGACGAAAGAGATCTCCCAATGGAGCTACGCCCACCGGGGCCTCCACGGAGCTGGCCGCCCGGAGAACTCCATGGCCGCCTTCCGGGCCGCTCTGGAAGGTGGCTACGGCATCGAGCTGGATGTCCACCTTTTGAAGGACGGCTCCCTTGCGGTGATCCACGACTCCAAGCTCCTTCGCACCACCGGTGCCGAGGGCGACGTAGAGGACCTGACCGAAAAAGAGCTGCGAAACTACCACTTAGAGGGCACTGACGAGACCATCCCCACCTTCCGTCAGGTGGTGGAGCTGTTCGCCGGGAAAGCCCCCCTGGTGG
>JAFTKE010000095.1 GCA_017456045.1 Oscillospiraceae bacterium | reverse complement strand
TTTAGTAATGCTAGCTGTAGGGGAGGGTCTCTGACCCTCCCGAATGGTCCTATGACCACCCTGCCAGAATGATTCGTCAGGGATCTGTATCGAAAGGGTGCGGGAGGGTCAGAGACCCTCCCCTACAGATGGTGTGGTCTGGCTGTGCATACGTTTCTAAAGCCCTCACCTTTGGGGAGGGTGGCAGAGCTTCAGTGAGGTCGGGAGAGGGATGCGGGCAGTGACCCAGATGTATAGAAAATCTATCAGACTTGCTGAAACGCTGAACGATGATCTAAGTCTATACCGCCTCAAAACCATTACGTCTCCACCCGTATTCCTCTTCCGCCCCCGAAGGGGACGCTGGGCGGCCGATGGCCGCGGTGTTATATGCTACGCTAAACGATGATCTATAGGTTTATCGATGGTCCTTCTGTTGGGGAGAGCATCGGGGCGAAGAGAGCGCATGCGTGGGCGCTGCCTTTTTGGGAGAGTTACGGCCCGGGGGCGGGATGTTTTGGTGGTTTTGCGTGATTTTTTCTTGAACATGGAGCACGGGTTTGGTATAATGATCCAAATAAACATAATGGATCTATGATGGGGGAGGTGTTGCCCTTATGAAGGGAAAGAAAAAGTGGATCCTGGTGGCGGTTGTGGCTGTTTTGGTCCTTGCCGGTGCGATCACTGCGGCGCTCCTGTGGGAGGAGCAGGAGGAACACAGCGAGACCTATGATATGGTCGCCCAGGCCATCAGTAAGACTGAGGCTTTGGAGGATGTGGGGTTCCAGATATCCTCTGAGGCGATGATCACCGATAATGGGACATTGCGGAAGACGGAGACCAGTGGGTATATCTACAAGCTGGCGGATCTTCAACGGATCTTCGTGTATGTCAATACCAAGAGCACCACGCCGGAGGATCCTTCCCAGGATTTCGATGTGACGGTGTCCATGTTCTCTGATGGGGAGCATGTGTATGATAATTCCGGGGCTACCGATGTGATCGTGGACATGACCTGTGAGGACTTCGATCAGATCGTGTCTGGGTATGGCCTTTATGAGTACGATGAGGCGGACGTGGTGCAGGTGGCCTATGCCGAGAATGAGCTGGAGATCTACGACGGCGGTGAGATGGTGGTCACCCTTTCCAAGCCCAGTGACGCGGTGCTGGAGGCGATCGCCGGATCGCTGTCGGAGGTGCTGGGGGAATCGGTGACCAAGGAGGAGCTGGTGACGGTGTCTGCCAGGGTGGATTACTCCATCTATGATGGGATGGTCACGGCTCAGAGCTGCAACTTCACGGTGGAACATACCTGCGACGATGGCCGCAAGGTACGATACGCTTCGGCGACTCATGTGATCATGCTGGAGAACGATGAGACCGGGGACCAGGAAACTGTCCCGGTGACATAAGGAGGACGCGTTATGACAAGATCGATCAAGAGGATCCTTTCTCTGGTGCTGGTGCTGGCCATGACCTTGGCCTTGCCGCTGCAGGCGTTGGCTGGAGCGGAGGAGCCTGCTGCCCAGATCGTATCCACGGATATGAGCCTGGAAGCGGCCAAGAGCAATGTGCAGTCCTACTATTCCAACGAGGAATGGGAAGAGACCTATCCCGATGGGCTATACATCATCGAGTACGATTCCTATGAGATCGCCGAGGGTGGCACGGATCCCAATGCGCCTGAGGACGTGTATCTGGGGATCGTGGTGTACCGGATCGGTGGCAATTCCAATGGCGCGACGGTGGATTTCACTGTGGCCTGCACCTTGGGCGATGAGGAGATGTATCCCGCCTCCCGGGGGACGGTGGAGTTCCTGCCCCAGCAGACCACTGCCACCATCAAGGTGAAGATCAAGAATGACGACAAGCGCAACGGCAACCAGCTTCTGGCGGTGTCGCTGGCGGATGCCACCATCGGGGAGATCTCACCCATGAGCACCACCATGGTCAAGGTCTTCGACGATGAGCCCTATGTGGACAGCGTGATCTCCATGTCCGTGGCGGAAGCGGTGACCGACCGGGTCAGCGGCGGCGTGAAGGTGACGATCAAGCGGACTGAGAACACCGCGGAGGTCTGCTCGGTCCATGCTGCCACCTCCGATGGTACAGCTGTGGCCGGGGTGGACTATGAGGCCGTGTCCAAGGACGTGGTGTTCATGCCTGGGCAGGAGTCTGCGGAGGTGGTGATCCCTCTGATCGCTGTGGAGCAGTACACGCAGGCCAAGTCTCTGACTCTGACGCTGAGCGATCTGAAGGGCTGTGTGGTGGAGAGCGCCGACAGCATCCGGCTGGACATCACCAACAAGAAGGAAGAGCCTGCCAAGGAGCTGGTCATCGTGGATGACGCGGTGGCGGATCTGGAGGCGGACGGAGAAGAGGCGCTGGTGGGCGGTGCGGATTCCACTCTGAACGTCAACGATACCGTGGATCGGACGGCGCTGCTGAAGACGGCGATCGGCTCCATGAACGGTACCGCGGTGCAGAGCTTCACCCCTATGAAGCTGACCGCTCAGGCGGAGGAGAAGGGGATCTGGACCGGGACTGTGGTGGTCCCATCCAGCTCCTTCGTCCAGCGTTACGCCTCTGATGGTACCTGGAACTGTGATGAGGTGTTCGAAAATGGCAACGAGGATCTGCTGTTGACCACGCAGGATAGCTACGATCTGAACCAGTTCGACCGGATCACCGTGCGGATCCGGAACCAGGACGACCTGGATATCCGGGGCAACCCCAATACCGCTTTCGGCTATTTGACGGTGGGCGGCGCCTCCGACAAGGACCAGAAGTTCTACTTCATCAAAAACGATCTGACCGCCGCATCTCCCAACATCAGCTGGATGGATGGGCAGGATATGTACTTCCTGAAAAACTGGAACAACAGCAACATCGATACCATCAGCACCCCCTTGACGCTGCTGCTGTATGACAAGGATACCAATGTCCGCTACCACGGCAGCGTGGGGGAGCTGGGGGCGAAGCAGAAGCTGTTCATCATCTCTTATGATGATGAGGGCTGGGACGATACCAACTTCTATTTCGAGGATACCACGCTGCATCGGACCGTGATCCCCTTCAGCACCTTCCAGGCGCTGGGGGGCATGGAGGATCTCCAGATCAAGGTGGACGAGACCAACTTGAACAAGAGCACCATCCAGTTCACGATGGACAACTATGCGTGGACGATCGGCCTTGGGAGCAACGGCGGCGTGGGCGTGCATCCTGTGAGCCAGGAGTATGGCTTCTATGTGGGCAGCGATCTGAACGTCAGCTTCACCTATCTGGGTGACGGCGGCGCCAACGTGCCGATCCCCCAGTATCTTTACATGGTGGACTCGGAAGGATATGTCCAAAACAGCTGCGCCATCTCTGCGGACAACACCTTCACGATCCCTCTGGAGACGCTGCTGACCAGGAACATCACCAGCCTGACCCAAAACTACTACATGAGCGACGAAGAGGCCCAGGGCCATAACGCCAACACCATGGGCCAGGGCAGCACCATCAACTCCGAATTTGCCAGGGGGCTGGGGTTCCAGGTGCGCTATAAGCTGATGCAGGGCGTGACGGTGGACTATTCCTCTTTGCCGGTGCTGTGTTCCCCCAAGGCATTCGAAGATGGGACCATGGAGACCAGCGAGGAGTGGGAACAGCGTATTTTGGCCAACATCGGCGGTCTGGTGAGCTTCTACCGGGATGGCGTTGCCTTCGTGCCGGACCATGACATTTACCTGGACGATGGCATCATCCACTATGAGATGTGTGAGTTCGACTATCTGCAGGTGGATCCCACACTGGTGGGAGAGGACTACCGGATCTCCAGCAATCTTTATGATCTGGACTATGTGGACATCGCCACCTTCCAGACGATCGAATATGACGTGTGCGCCCAGATCCAGGATAGCGTGGAATTCCGGATCTATGATCCCAACGCGGCGTATTTGATGCCCAGGATCAGCGTGCAGTCCACCAGCGTTTCCCTCAAGACCGACAGCGGCTTCCAGACGGTGTACACCACCAGCGCGCTGGACAAGTATCTGCCCTTCGAGGCGCTGTATTCGGATGGTTCCAGTGAGCCGGGGATCCAGTATTATACGGTCCGGTTCACGGTCTCCGATATCTATGCCGGTTCCATGACCGGCGCGGTGAAGCGGTTCAAGGTTAACGTGGGCTACAGCTGCCCCAAGGTCCAGGAGGAGTATCAGCTGCTGTCCTTCTATTTCAAGGGCGGCGCGTCCTTCGATGAAGCGTCCGATGTGGAGCTGGAGGTGGTGAACTCTAAGTTCAAGGCCAATACCGATGTGGCGGAGGAATATCTTCCGGTGCTGCAGCTGGAGGACCGGACGGAAACGGGCTTCCAGTATGTGCTGTACATCCCCACCTACTATAACTATCAGAACCAGGACGATCCCAACTACCAATACTATGAGCAGGTGTTCTTTGGTGGCGACGGCATCACCATGGAGATGGCGGACTACGACAAGGGCGACGGTACGGAGCCTCAGGTGATCACCAGTCTCAGCCTGGATCGGACCCAGTCGGTGATGACCAAGGTGCCGGACGTGCAGATGAGCTCCGACGAGACCGAGATGCACAACTACTACTTCGAGGAGCAGAACGAGTTCTACACCTACAACGACCATCGGGCTTCTCTCAGCGGCTACAAGCTGGGCGTGGATCCCGGAACGGTGATGACCTCTCTGATCAAGCTGTATAAGATGGTAGGCGAGGGGTTCAATGACCGGGAGACCAAGCTGATCAAGCGGTTCGGCGGTACCACGCCCTTCTACATCCAGTTTGGCAACGAGCAGATCGTGGTGGGCGGCCGACTGACCGTCAATGGCTATGCCGATGAGTTCAGCCAGAGCGGCGGGACCACCGGTGGTGACCAAGGCAGCGGGACCACTGGCGGCAGCCAGGATCTGACGGGCAGCGATAATTCCGATATGCTCACGGATATCGAAGGCCTGGGAGATATGACCCTGGGCGGCAACGGCGCCAGCGATGCCAAGACTCCCACCGCACTGCAGAAGCTGAACACCGCCAAGATCCCGTCGGTATACGGCTCCGTGGACGTGCGGATGGTGTTCGCCTATGACAGGCTGAACCATCAGTATGATTTCAATTCCATCATGGTCACCGGCGCAGTGGGCATCTCCGTGCTGGTGACGACACCGATCACGCCGGCTCCTGTGTTCTATGTATCCTTCTCCACCAAGATCGGCGTCACCCTCAGCACCGGTATGTGCCTGGTAAAGGACTACATCGATGCCAACGGCAAGGCCCACTATAAGGCCACCTGGGCCGGAGTCGTGCTGACTCCCAGTGTCAATTTCACCTTGGGTCTGGGCGTGGGCATCAGCGGCATCATCGCCGGTGAATTCGGCGGAAGTGCGGATATTTCCATGAGCGCGGTGCTGGGCAAGCAGGTGTATAAGCCGGCCCAGTATGAGTTCGATCTGGATACGGTGCTGGCATCCTCTGATGTGGATGAGCTGCCTTTGGCAGCATACGATAAGAATGTGCTGAAGTCCGCTGTCATGGATTTCAGCGGCGACTGGAGGACCTATACCGCATCCCAGAACGATGGGTCCAATACCGGCGAGACCGGCGCGAAGGAGCCGGGCACCGTGTTCTATCACAGCTACGGCGGGACGCTGTGCCGCTCGGAAGCGAAGGAGGATAAAGTGACCATCAAAGGTATGGCCGCTTCCTTCCAGCTGCTGGCGGTGAAGGAGAAAAACGGCGGTACCGTGAGGGTCACGGTGATGACCAAGGACGGGGATTCTCTGAAAGTGCTGAAATGGGCGGAGGTGGACCTTAGCGCCAGCCAGACCCAGCTCCATCAGCGGGTGTTCACCTGGGAAGTGGATGGTTTCGATAATATGGAGTCTGATCCCATCCCTGTGGTGATCACCATCGAGAACATTTCCGACGGAGAAGGGGAGCGGGTCACTCTGGACAGCTTCCGGCTCCACAATACCATGTATAAGGTGGACGAGAACACCTTGGCTGTCCTCAGCAGCCTGAGCGTTCGTCTGGCGCTGTATATCAAGGTGACCATCGTCGGCATCAACGTCAGCCTGGAGCCGGGATATATGATGATCAACTACACCGGCAGTGGCGTGGATGGGAACGTCACGGAGTCGGCGACTCTGACCATGGGCAGCTTCTACAAAAGCAAGACCTATGATCTGATGTCTCTGCGGCAGGACGAGGATCTGCCTGTGGTGATGGCGAGCCCGAAGCTCCAGTCCTCCACCGCAGAGCCTGACTACTTCAGTACCGGTGAGTTCGCCCAGGTCAGGACCAAGACGCTGCTTTCCGGCGACATCGAAAGCGGTGCCAAGAGCCAGGTCATCAGCCATGGCAGCGATATCTATACCTTCTATACCGTCTATAACGAGCAGGAGGACGGGACTGCTTCCTTCTACCATCTTAACTGGTCCCGCAATGGTGTGGCCCAGGGGCTGGTGACGGAGGACGTGTTCGTGGCGGATTTCCAGGCTTACATCGATGGGTCCGGGGCGTTGGCGTTGGTCATGACCACCAGCGACAGCACGGTGTCCTCTTTGTCCCGTGGGGAAGAGGGCGTGGTGCTGGGGCTCAGCGATGGCACCACGGAGGAGATCAAGACCTCCAAGGATCTTTCCAAGCTGCTGCAGCGTACCTGCGTCAAGACCGTCTCCTATGATCATAGCGCCGGACAGTTCGGCGTGGCCCAGGTGATCGGGATCACCGATGGGGATGGGACCCAGGAGAGCCTACCTGTGGCGGCGTCTGCTTCGGATCTGCCCGGTGGAGCCACCGATTCCTTTGGTGCGGTGTTCTATGTGGAGGACACCAAGACCCAGGTGGAGGCCCAGTATGACATGAACTGGGTGGGCTTCAACGATGAGACTGCCGATTCCTCTGGGACCATGGCGGCGCTGATGGATTCGCTGTATAAGGGCAGCGCGTCCCTCTACTATTCCATCGATGGGCAGGCGCAGCAGATCCCCCTGGATGGCGTGCCGGAGGCGTATCTCAAGCCCGGCTTCAAGATCACCAGCCTGGATGCGCTGATGCTGGACGAAGATACCGTTGGCCTTGCTTACTCTGTGGAGATCCCCTACGCCCAGAAGGGCGGCAGGACCGGCACGTTGAAGCAGATCCACTTCCGCAAGGGCGTGGTGAGCGATGCTCGGGATGCCATCACCTTCGGGACCACCGTGGTGGTGGAGTCTGTGTTCGACTATGATGACGAGCTGGTGGACGTGTTCGCCGATGCCACGACCATCGATCCTTGCTACTATAACGCGGAGGACGATCAGCTCTACGACGATATCATCCTGCGCAGCGTCCAGCTGGCCCATGCGGCGCTGGATGCGGAAGCGGGGATCCAGCCTTGTCTGTTCTACCAGACCAATGGGAGCATCGACTATGTGACCTATGACGCGCTGGAGCAGAAGTCTGTGACCGGTGTGCTGTATGACGGCGATTTCGAGAACTATGTCCTCTTTGCCGACGAGGAAGGGGATCTTACCATCGTCTACATCGACACCACCGAGTCCGGCAGCTTTGCCGACACCCTGTACATCGCCCAGTATGACAGCAGCCTGGGGCTGTGGAACAAGCCCAGGGCCTTGACGGAGACGGAGGCCTTCGATGCCGATGCTTATGCTCGGCAGGATGCCACGGCGGCGGTGATGTTCGACCAGTTCTCTGCCTTCGTTTATGAGCAGGATGGCACTGAGAAGGTGGCGGTGGCGCTGAAGTCCTCCTATGTGCCCTTCAACTATGACTACGCCACCGATGAGACGGTGCTGGATACCCAGCAGGATGTGGACTTCTCCCAGTATTACGACCGGGTGGCGGTGGATGATGAGGGGAACGTTTATGAGGCGATCACCGTGCCGGTGCTGGACTATGAGAGCCCGCAGGCCCGGACCGATATCTTCATGATCACCTTCCAGGAGCCGGTGTCGGCGGTGAAGGTCCAGGATCTGGAGCTGACCAATGTCCGCTTCCTGCCCGGTGAGCAGATCCGTGCCGATTTCGATGTGGTCAACAGCGGCGATACGGCAGTGAACGGCATGAACGTGTCCTTGAGCTACTATCATCCCGATACCAATTCTTCTGAGGTGATCGTGAACCAAAAGCTCACCGGCACGCTGCTGTCCGGCGACCGTTACTCCATGGAGCTGGCCTATACGGTGCCGGAGACCAATATCCCCGACGGTACCGTGCTGGAAGTCCAGATCCGAGACGCTTCGGGTCGGAAGACCTTGTACCATTCCTATCTCCATTCCGGTGAGGATCAGCAGTATCACGTGATCCACGATGGGGCGGAGTTCTATTTCCACGATACCAGCGTGGAGATCGGAAGCGATGGCATCATGGACTACATCATGGATATCGGCAACGCCGGTACCCTGGATGCCGCCGCTGATGTGGATGTGTACTTCGATATGTATGGCTTCGATGAAGAGAAGGGCGAGTATGAGAAGCTGACCACCCTGTTCGCCCTGTCTGTGGCGGCGGATCGGCTGGCTAGCGGCTCGGTGACCAGGATCGCCGATAAGGTGGATGTGTCCTCGCTGCTGAGCGAAAATGGGAAGCTGTACTACGCCATGAAGATCGTGGCCCAGGATGCCCAGTATGATACCGAAAACGATCAGCTGCCGGTGGCCATGGCCCAGCAGATCCCGGAGGTGGAGCTGACGCTGGATGCCGGCACATCGGTGCTGAGAAGCGCCGCCCAGTCCTTCAGGAGCAGACGGTCGATCCGCAGCTTGAAGCTGGGAGACGAGATCGTCCTCAACGGCAGGGCCGTATCCGATTATTTCGAGGCCCATGATCTGGAGGTCTATGAGGTGGGCTCTGACTGTCTCAGCGTGGATGCGGTGTCGGAGCCCGGTAAGATCAAGATCAAGGTGGTGGCCATGCCGGAAAACGGCGAGGGCAACATCAAGCTGAAGGTCCGGGTGGGCAGCACGGTGATCGACAAGACCGTGTTCCTGCAGATCACCAACACCGGTGAGCTGGATCTGGATGAGCGGCATATGGATGAAGGCTGGACTGTGACCGGTGAGGAATACAGCTACGCTCTGGAATATGACATGATCACCACCCAGACCAATGGCAGCCAGCTGAGATTCCGGTTCGTAGGTGAAGATCTGAAGCTGTACGGCGACCGACTCACAGATGGCGGCGATCTGCAGATCACCATCACCGATGCCACGGGCAGCGTGGTGAAAAGCGAGACCGTCACCACTGCCGCGGAGCTGGATGACCGGGGGATGCTGCTGTATGCCTCCGGGGCGCTGGCTCTGGGGACCTATGATGTGACCATCACCGCGTTGACCGATCCTGGTGAGCGGGTGGTTCTGGATCATGTCAGCTACAAGGTGGATGTTTCCGATGCGGACACCACGCCTTATCCTGTGGTCCGCAGTACCAACGAAGCGCTGGACGCGCCGCTGCTCAGCGGCAGGAAGCGGACCGCCCGGTTCACGCTGCTGTTCAGTGAGGCGGTGGAGCTGGCGGAGGGCAAGTCTTTGGAGGACTTGCGGCTGACCTTTACGGAGTATGAGAGCACCGGCGGTGCTTACAGGGCTACCGGCGGCACGGTGACCTTCGTGGCGCAGCAGATCCTGGAGGACCGGGTGATCTTCGCCGCGGAGCTGTCCAGCCAGCCCGGTGCGGTGATGCAGTACGTGCTGTCTGACCAGCGTATCCAGGAGGGCTTCCTGGTGTCGGCGGAGGATGGGGAGGCTGTGGCTACCGCGATCCCGGGCCATGACGATGTGTCCTATGTTTTGAAGGAGTCCGGCATCTCCTCGGTGATGGTGGCCGAGGATGACCAGATGCCTGACGGCAGTGTCCAGAAGAGCGTCCGGGTCAAGTTCATGGCTGCGCCAGATCTTTCCCGGCTGGAGGGCACCAAGCTGTTGTACATCACCACCGATCCCGATGGGACGGAGCGTACCATCGACTTCCGGTTCTCCGGGATGACGGACGATCCGGCGGTGGCGATCTATCGGGCAGACAAGCTGGAGCTGGCTCCGGAGGAGCTGAGCAAGCGGTTCGCCTTCCAAAAGGGCATCGTGCTGAATGAAAAGAACTATGTATTGGTGACGGCGGAGGGAGACTATCTGGAGAACGATGTGACCACTGTGCTGCAGGATAGCTCCATGCTGGATATCACCTACGATAAGATCAAGGCGGCTTCTGCTCCCTGGATCGGGCTCAGCGGCGGCGCTCCTGCGGTGTATGTTTCCTTCGGGGAGGCCGTGGAGCAGGTGGGCAGTGGTGCCTATGTGATGCTGCGTGAGAAGATCCAGTGCGACGGTGAGTCTACCACCCGGCAGATCCGGGCGGAGCTGGATGAGATCTGGGATGGCAAGACGCTGGTGTTCCGGGGCGAGGGAAAGACGCTTCCTCAGGGGGCTACCGTCAGCTATGCTCTGGTGTCCGACGAGATCTGCTATGACGGCGACGGTGCGGTGGTCCGCTCCTACGATGGCATCCGGGTGGATCCTGCGCTGAAGCAGGCCCAGATCCTGGAGCTGGATACGGATGTGCTGATCACGGGCAGCAGGGTCTATCTGGACGGCGGTATGAAGGCTGTGGACAGCGTGCTGCTGGTGGATCTGACCTTCAGTGCTGTTCTGGATGAACAGACCCTCGCCGGGACCACGGTGGAGGTGGTCCAGGAGACCCGCAGCTACGATCTGGAGCACAGCACCACCCTGACCTTGGGCTATGAGTCCATGAAGGTTGTGGACGGCGTCAGTGTGGCGACTTACCGCTGCGCCGGAGATGTGTCCTTCACCCAGGAGGAGATCGGGAAGAAGTTCCAGGTGGGCGCTCAGCTGAACGTGCCCGATGGCAAGACCGTGATGACGGAAGCGGGGCTGGAGCTCAGCGCTACCCAGATCGCGGATCGGGGCACGTTGGAGGTTTCTAAGGCCGCCGCCCAGAGCGCGCAGTTCGCCCTTGTAGAGGAGGAAGCGGGATATCGGGTGCAGATGACCTTGGTGTTCCCGGAGCTGATCCAGGCTAAGACGCTGCAAAACGTCACGGCCGTGATCGAGAAGGAAGGGAGCGATGGTACGGAGCATCTGGCCATGGCTCTGGAAAGCTGTGAGGATGGGGTACTGACCTTCCTGTCGGATCTGCCGCTGAGCTTGGCAGGCGGTGAGAAGGTGACCTTCCGGACACCGGAGCGGTTCCAGGATATCTTCCAGTCGATCGTAGATCCCGGGCAGGTGGGGGTATCAACCCTGATCCCTGCGGCGGAGCTGACGGTGGACAAGACCGGGGATGGGCTGGTGAAGACGGCTCAGGTCAGACTGGAGCAGGGCCAGCTGGTGGCGGAAGTGAGCTATGACGAGGTGCTGCTGGAGAAGTCCTTCCGGAAGTCTACGGTGGACGTGTCCATGAAGATCTTCTACGCCGATGGGCAGGGCTCCACGGTGAGCAAAGAGCTGACCTTCCAGAGCTTGAAGGACGAGAACACTGCGGTGTATGCCGTGGATGCTGAGCTGCCGGAGGACATGGCTTCTGTGGAGCTGATCCTGGGCGACCAGATCGATACTTACGGCGGAAACAGCTTGTATAACGTGGGCCAGACTTTGCGTCTGAGTACCGCGCTTCCCAAGGCGGAGCCTGTGACACAGCAGCGCATGGTGCCGCAGACGGTGCAGATCCAGTCCACCAGGGAGGATGGGACCGTGAAGAGTCTGGCGGATACCCAGATCCTGGTGACCTATCCCCAGACTGTCCAGGTCACCGCTTTGGAGGGGATCTCTCTGGTGGCCCAGGTGGCGGGAGTCGAAGGTGTGGAAAGCGTCACCTATCAGGCTGTGGAGCTGCGTGATCAGCGGACACTGGTGCTTCGCTGTGTGGATGTACCGCAGGAGGGCTACGGCGAGACTGTGGAAGTGACCCTCTCCGGGGCCAAGCTGATCCTTGCCGATGGTACGGCGGTGTGTGATGGCGGCGGTATGCCGGTCAGCACCGGTGTGCCGGATGGGAGCCAGAGCTTCCCTGTGGCGGAGGATGCTGCCGCGGTGATCACTTGGGTGATCGTGGCGGTGGTGGCTGTGGCTGTGGTCACGGCGGTCCTGTTGCTGAGAAAGCGGAAGAAAGGGAACTAGATCCCGCCCTGGAAAGGTTGAATGCTGGTGCGTAGGGCGTGGGCATGCCCACGCCGGTGCCCTTGCTTTGCAAGGGCACACCAATACGGCTTTTCCGCAAATCGCAAGCGATTTGCGGCGGAAAGGGCATGCCCTTTCCCTACGACGGGAAAGAAAAGTATCTGCGTCAGCATGGTAGGGTGTGG
>JAFTKE010000094.1 GCA_017456045.1 Oscillospiraceae bacterium | reverse complement strand
GGGGGGAAGGTGGCCGAGCGCAGCGAGGTCGGAAGGGGAATGCGGGCAGTAACATGAAAGTTCAGAAAATCTATCAGACTTACTGAAACGCTGAACGATGATCTAGGTCTATCCCGCCCCAAAACCATCACGTCGCCGCCCGCATTCCTCTTCCGCCCCTTCGGGGCACCTTCTCCCCGGGAGAAGGGACGCGGCTGCGCCGCTTAGCACGCTAAACGATAATTTACCATCCCATATCACTGATCATACCATAGTTGGGGGCGTTTCGCAAGTCAAAGCAGTCCCGTCAACGCCCAGACCAGCGCCGTTACCGCCATGCCACCTGCCGCCCATGCCGGGCCGAAGGCATACAGCGGACGTTTTTTCTGCCCCACTCCCCGCACCGCCATCTGGGCTTCCTTCAAAAGCATCTCATCGGTGACCCCCTGGGCCACTACTTCGTCTTTCAATATGAAGATCGCCTGCTCGAACAGCTTCGGATCCGGATTTTGTACCACGATCACCTGCCGTGATATCCCCTTGACCATATCCATCGCCTCCTTGCCAACATCATCCCCAACTGGAAAAGCCTTTATACCCCCATAAAAAAGAGAGCGGTCGCCCGCTCTCTTCCATATCACTCCAGATCCATGATCTTGATGCCGGAAAGCTCGTCGTTGGTCCTGCGCATCATGCCGAACACGCCAAGGCCCGCGAACACCAGACCCATCAAGAAATTGCCGAAGACTTCCTGGCTGAACTCTTCGCTGTACTCCATCAGCCAGAAGAACAGATCCAGGATCCGATCCGAATACCCACTGAGGATCGGCGTCTGCGCCACTTCCTGAGACAGGGAGATGCAGTAGCCGCCCACAGTACCGGCAGCCACGCCGAAGATCACCGCACCGATCAGGATCCACAGCTTCGGCTTGCCCTGCTTGCCGCCCAGCAGGCCATAGCCCTTGTCAGCGAGCCAGCCGATCAGAAGGCCCACCAGAGAAGCCACATATCCAACCGTCAGGACGATCGCCCAGACCACAGCGCCCACAGCCGCGCCCAGCAGCGCGCCGACAGCACCTGCACCGTAGGAGCCGGTCCGAGTCTGCTTCTGCGCTTCCTCCGCCTGCCCGATGGACTGACGGACCCTGGCAGCGCAGGGCTCATGCATATAGTACGCCACGCCGCTGATCGCGATCCAGCGACCGTTCATCACCTGACCGCCGCACTCGACGCACACGTTCCAGGGGGAAGCTCCATACTGGCTCAGCATCGACGTGAACCAAGGGACGAAAGCCCGGATCTTATCCATAGCGCCGAAGCCATCAGCGAATGTAACGACGATCGTCTGGGCGTTGAAGGTGACGCTCTGCAGAGAATACTGCTTCTTGACGTCCCCATTGCTCAGCACCTGACCCAGCGCGCCACTGGCCTGAGGATCGGCGAACCTGGTGGTGTAGACGAACCGCTTGAAGCCGGACCCTTCGGACATAGTCGCCGCGTAGCCCTGCAGACTGCCATAGGCGATGCCATGAGCCACCTTCATCCCGTTTTCCTGTGCCAGCTTTTTCAAACCGGAACCGATCATATAGAACACCTCTCTCTATATTGATTTTACCGGTCTATCCTATCACAAAAAAAGACAAAAATCAACTCATTCCTGCTCTTTTGGTCGTTTATATCTTCCATGAGGCGCCCACTCCGGCAAAGGGAGCCGCTGCATGGCACCGAAGATCCGTTCCTTCAGGTCCGGGTACGTCTTGCTCAGGTCGAACACCAGCTGCTTGATCTCCTCACGCTTGGTGGTCTTGTCCACCGGGCAGCGGTTCTCGATGATAGGAAGTGCCTGCCGGAGGGCGAAATTGTCCACCGTCTTCTCATGGATGTACAGCATGGGCCGGATCTGAACGATCCCGGTGCGGTCCAGGTCCGTCACCGGCTGGAAGCAGCTGATCCGTCCCTCGTAGATCAATGACATGACGAAGGTCTCCACCGCATCGTCATAATGGTGGCCCAACGCCAGCTTGTTGAAGCCCATATCCAAGATCGCCTGGTTCAGCGCCCCCCGGCGCATCTTGGCGCACATGGAGCAGGGGTTCTTCTCCTTGCGGTGGTCGAAGATGATCGGTCCGATCTCAGTCTTCACCACATGGTAGGGCACCTCCAGCGTCTCGCACAGCGCCGCCACCGGGGCATAGTCCATCCCCAGCCCCATATCGATGGTGATCGCCTCCAGTGAAAAGGGCTTGTTGAAATACTTCTTAAGCCCTGCCAGCAGAGTAAGCAGCACCACCGAGTCTTTCCCGCCGGAGACACCGACGGCGATCTTGTCTCCGGCTCGTATCATATCATAATCGTCCACACACCGGCGGACCAGGCCCATCAGCTTCTGCATCGTTGGAACTCCTCCGAAAAACAAGAAAAATCGCAATCGAGCATTCAAGAGGAAACAGGAGGAAAAACGAGTTTTCGAGAGCCTGTCCAGGTTTTCACGATTTTTCTAAAAATTAGAGTTGACATTTGGATTTCGCTGTGATATAAATTTCTAGCGTCTTGGAGACATTGTACTCCCTACGCCTTGATTTGTCAAAATATTTTAACCTATCGGAGGAACGCATATGTCCACTACACTCGCTAAGAAGGAGACCCTGCAGCGCAAGTGGTATGTCATCGACGCTGCCGGCAAGCCCCTGGGCCGTACTGCTGTCACCGTCGCCAACCTGCTGCGTGGCAAGCACAAGGTCGATTTCACCCCCAACGTTGACTGCGGCGATTTCGTCATCGTCATCAACACCGACAAGGCCATCCTGACCGGCAAGAAGCTGGACCAGAAGCACTACTACCGTG
>JAFTKE010000093.1 GCA_017456045.1 Oscillospiraceae bacterium | reverse complement strand
CTGACCTACACCCAGTACATCACTATGCTGGTCCTGTGGGAGCAGGGGGCATCTACGGTGAAGTCCTTGGGCAATGCCCTTTATCTGGATTCCGGCACGCTGACCCCGTTGCTGAAGAAGCTGGAGGCAAAGGGACTGCTGGACCGGAACCGCTCCACAGAGGATGAGCGTAACCTGATCGTATCCCTCACCCCCAAGGGGCTGGCTATGCGGGAGCAGGCTGTGGATGTCCAGGCCCAGATGGCCAAGACCGTCAGACTGTCGCCGGAGGAAGCGCTGACCCTGTATAAGCTGCTGTACAAGCTGCTTGGGGTGGATATCGATGGGGCAGACTGAGTCCCCTCTTAGGGAGATGATCTCCCGGCGAAGATCCGTCCGCAGCTATGAGGATACACCGGTGGATCAGGCCACTGTGGAGCGGATACTGGACTTTTGCCACCGGGCAAAGCCTCTGGATCCTCGCATCCGGGTGGATGTGAAGGTGGTGACGGATCAGCAGGTACGCAATTATCTGCGGTGGAAGTCTCCTCAGATGCTGGCGATCTTCAGCCAGGAGATGCCAGGTCACCTGGAGAACGTGGGATTTTTGTTCCAGCAGGTGGATCTGTTCATCCAGAGCCTGGGACTGGGGTCCTGCTGGCTGGGGCTGGGGAAGCTGCGGGAGCCGATCCCTGACACGGAGGGGATGTGCTTCGTGATGCTGATCGCCTTTGGACATCCCTTAGACCAAGAGCTGCGCTGGGATGTGAGCCAGTTCCAGCGGAAGGCGCTTTCTCAGATCTGCGACCGGGAGGATATCTGCCTGGAGCCTGCACGGCTGGCACCTTCGGGGACGAACAGCCAGCCCTGGTATTTCACTCATGTGGGGGATCGGATCGACGTTTATCGGTCGCTTGCCGGGGAAAAACGGCACTGGCGGCTGGGGAACGTAAACCGGATCGATATGGGGATCGCATTGGCCCATCTATATGTGACTTATCCAGAGACCTTCCGCTTCTTCACGGCAGAGGCGGCGGAGCTGGAGGGGCATGGGTATACCGGAAGTATCACGATATGAAGAGAACGGAGCTGTCCTTTGGACGGCTCCGTTCTTTTGAATAACGCTCCTCATATATTTAGCAATGTTTAGGCACGCCCTCAAGGCTCCCCTTTGAGGGGAGGCTTGCGATGCGTACCTTTCCTTAACTGAATGGCATTGATATATTTAGGCGCGGTGTTTCTTCTGCTCTTCTTCTCTTTGGCGGCAGACGTCTGCCCAGTTGGGGATGGTGGCCAGACGCTCAGTCAGCTCTGACATGATCGAGGGGATATCGATCCCTTGGGGGCAGATCTTTTGACATTTGCCACAGGCCAGACACGCCGAGGGCTGCTTCTCCTCCGGCAGGGCCTGGACCGCCATGGCGGTGATCAGGGAGGGAGAGAAGCGCAGGTCGGAGCAGACCGACAGAAGTGTGGGGATATCCAGTCCCACCGGGCAGCCGTCGCAGCAGTAGCGACAGGCGGTGCAGGGGATCGCGTGCTTCATCCCCTCCGCCAGCTCCAGGAGAAGATCCTTTTCCTGCTGTGTCAGGGGCGCGGGGGCGGCGAAGGTCTCAAGGTTATCCTCCATCTGTGCCAGGTCCGACATCCCGCTGAGGATCATGGTGACGTTGGGCAGGTCTTGCAGGAAGCGGAAGCCCCAGGAGGCGGTGGAAGCGTCCGGGCGGTGGGCACGAAGCTTGGCTTCCTCGGGCTCGCTGAGCTTCGCCAGCTTGCCGCCACGGACAGGCTCCATGACCCAGACGGGGATGCCGCGCTCTGTCAATAGATCGTATTTTCCCTTGGCGTCCTGGAGGGTCCAGTCCAGATAGTTCAGCTGGATCTGGCAGAACTCCATCTCGCTGCCGTAGCGGTCCAGGAAGGAACGGATCATATCCGGGCGGCCATGGGTGGAGAAGCCCAGGTGGGAGATCCGGCCCAGCCGCTTCTGCTCCAGGAAGTAGTCCATGATGCCCCATTGGGGGTCCAGGTACACGTCCAAGGAGCCCTCCCAGACGTTATGGAGCAGGTAGAAGTCGAAATAGTCTACCCCGCATTTTTTCAGCTGGTCTTCGAATATGGCTTTGGGGTCATAGCGCTCCACGATCTGGTGGCCGGGGTATTTGTCCGCCAAGTACCAGCGATCCCTGGGATAGCGGTGGAGACTTTTGGCGATGGCGGTCTCAGAAGCGCCGCCGTGGTAGGGGTAGGCGGTGTCGAAATAGTTGACACCGTTGGCCATGGCCAGGTCCACCATGGCATCCAGCTGGGGCTGGTCGATGGAGCCATCAGCGTTCAGGGGCAGGCGCATGGTGCCGAAGCCCAGGTTGGACAGCTTCTTATCCTGGAATCCTTTGTATATCATGGGATGATCCTACTTTCTGGAATATTTATCGCAGAGGGCTTCGATCTGATCCGTGAAGCGGGACAGCTCCTTGTTGGAAAGCCCCTTGCATTGGTCGATCACACTCAGCAGCCGTTTCCCGGCGGCCAGCAGCTTCTCGAAGATGGTGTTGGCACGGCGGCGGCCGTCGGAGACCTTGGTCACCTTCACGATCACGCCCTTGGCGGTACACTGGCCGGTGATCAGGTCGTACTGGTCGGCGCTGTAGGGGGCCACGGCCTGGCAGCCCAGGGCCTGCTCCACGTGGGCGGCGAAGTGGTCGCAGACCTCGTCGTCACCATGGTTCACGAAGACCCGCTGGGGCTTTTTGGTCATGCTGCTCAGCCAGTCGGTGAGCATATCCCGATCGGCGTGGCCGCTGATGCCCTCCAGGGTGGCGATCTTAGCTTTCACCGAGATCTCTTCGCCGAAGAGCTTGACGCTGGTGGCACCCTCCAACAGCTTTCGGCCCACGGTGCCCTGGGACTGGTAGCCTACGAAGAGGATGGTGCTGTCGGCTCGCCACAGGTTGTGCTTCAAGTGGTGGCGGATCCGGCCCGCTTCGCACATACCGGAGGCGGAGAGGATCACCTTGGGGAAGCGGTCCATATTGATCAGCTTGGATTGATCGGCGGTGACGGACAGGTGCAGGCCTGGGAAGTTGATCGGGTCGATCCCCTGCGCCAAAAGGTCCAGGGTCTCTTGGTCGTAGTAGTCCGTCAGTCCCGCGGAGTAGATCCGGGTGGCTTCCACCGCCAGGGGGCTATCCACATAGACCGTCAGGTCGTCGTGGCCCCGGAGGAGCTTGCGTTCTTTGATGATGCGAAGCAGATATAGCAGCTCCTGGGTCCTGCCGATGGCGAAGGAGGGGATCACCAGGTTTCCACCCCGGTCCAGGGTGTCTTGAAGGATGGCAGTGAGCTGGCTGACATAGTCCGGGCGAGGACCGTGGATCCGGTCGCCGTAGGTGGACTCGATCACCACATAATCCGCGTCCGGGGGCAGCTGAGGATCCCGGATCAGAGGGCGGTCCTTGTTGCCCAGGTCGCCGGAGAACAGGAGGGTACGGGTCTGGCCATCCTCGGTGATGGTGATATGGATGCTGGAGGAGCCCAACAGGTGTCCGGCGTCGATGAACCGGATCTGGATCCCAGGGGCTACGTCCACCACCGTATCGTAGGGCCAGGCAAGGAATTGGGACAGGGTGGTCTCCGCGTCTTGCATGGTGTACAGGGGTACGTAGGCAGGCTGCCCGGCACGCTGGGCCTTTCGGTTGCGCCACTGGGCTTCGAATTCCTGGATATGTGCGGAGTCCCGGAGCATGATGGAGCAAAGGCGGCGGGTGGCCTCAGTGGAATAGATCGGGCCCTTATAGCCCTGGGCCACCATGGCAGGGAGCTTTCCGGAGTGGTCGATATGGGCGTGGGTCAGCAAGATCGCGTCGATGGCGGAAGGGGGGACGGGGATGTCACAGTTCTCGTAGATATCCGCGCCCTGCTCCATGCCGCAGTCGATGAGGATGTTCTTGCCACAGGCTTCCAGCAATGTGCAGGAGCCGGTGACTTCATGGGCGGCACCTAGGAATGTCAGTTTCATGGGATCAACTCCTTTTGGTCTTTGTTTGGGGGCGGTGCTTTATCCAAACTGGAGAGGAAATAGAAGATACGCAGTCAAATCTCTGTTTGGCGGGGAGGTGATCGCACCGCTGTGCAGGGAAAGGGCATGCCCTTTCCCTACGTGACGCTGCGACAAACTGCCCGTTAGAGGGTACGGAGCTTTTTGGGCAGGAGGTAGACCAGGGGGAGGAGGATCAGCAGAAGGGGCAAGGGGGTGGGGAGGTCGTCGGTCTTGGGGATCTCCTCTTTGGACGGTGCTTCGGTGATGGTGATCCGGCCCTGGCCGTAGGGGTCGGCGTATTCGGCACCGATCTGGCCGTCCAGGTGGTCCTGGATGTAGCTGATCAGGACCTGGTTGTCGATCAGGACCTGGTCTTGCAGGAGGGTGTTTTTGGAGAAAAAGTCCACGCTACAGCCGTTTTCTTTGATCATATAGTCGTGGGAAGCCAGGGTGTAGGTGGCGCTGGGGTCCAGAGGAGCGTAGGTGCCGTCCGGCTGGAGGACCTGTACGTCGCGGACCCGGCGGGTATCGCCGATGGAAGTGAGCATCCCATGGTCGTCCAGGGTGACGGAGGAGGGGATGGAAAGGTCGATGGTGAACCGCAAGCCAGAGACGTGGAGGAAGCTGCCATTCTCCTCAGGGGCGTACATGGCGGAGACCTCCAGGGTGTCCAGCAGCTCTTGTCCGGTGGCTTCCACCACGCACATCATGTTGCCATAGGGGTGGATGGCGATCAGGTCACCATAGGTGATGTCCCCTGCGCTTAAGGTGGCACGGATGCCACCGCCATTGACCATGCCGATGTCTGCCCCCAGGACAGTGCGGTAGGCATCGGCCACCAGGTCGCCCAGGTTGGTCTCACCACTGCGGATGATGCGTTCACCGGTGGCGGGGTCGTGGGTCACCAGATCCACCTGGGAGCATCCGATCACTTCTTGCAGCTTCGTTTCGTACTGGGACTGGATGGTATCGATATAGGCATCCATCTCCGGGTCAGTGGCTGTGAAGCCCGTGACCAGCTGGGTGGAGATCTGACCGTCCGGGCTGATGGTCATGACGCCGATGTGCTGGAGCTTGGTGCCGGTGGAGGTCAACAGTACGTTCTCGCCCTTTGCGTTGGGGACCTGCTTGCCTTCGATCACGGAGTGGGAGTGGCCGTCGATGAATGCGTGGATGCCGGTGGTATTGGCGATCACTTCCTCGGAGGTCCAGGGGGAGGAGGCGGGATCTGTACCCAAATGCCCGATGGCGATGATCAGGTCCGCACCCTCGGCGGTGGCGTCATCCACGGCGGACTGGACTGCGTCATAGAGCGCCTGCCCCTCATCTCCTTCGCAGAAGCCGTATGTATAGTTGCCATCCTCATCCTGGAAATGGACGGGGGAGGATTTGGAGAGGGTCTCCGGGGTGGAGATGCCCACGTAACCGATGGTCAGGTCACCGTAGGTGGCTAGGGCGTAGGGCTCGGCTACGGTGGTCCCGGTGGTCAGATCCATGAGATTACAGGATAGATACTGGCCGGTGGACCGCTCCTGCAGGGACAGTGCCACGTCCATGCCGTAGTCGAATTCGTGGTTGCCGAAGGTCAAGTAGTCGTAGCCCAGGGCGTTCATGATATCCACCAGGTAGCCACCATCGGATAGGGTGCCGATGGCATCGCCCTGGATCGCATCACCGGCATCGATCAGAGCCACATAGGCATTTTGGGAGGATAGCTCCTTTTTCAGTGCCGCAAGGTTGGAATAGCCCATGGTCCCCTCCGGGACATTGGGATCTACGGCGCAATGGACATCATTGGTGTAGATCAGGACGATGTTCTCTGAGGTCGGGGCAGCTGATACAGTAGAGGACAGGGAGATCAGCATCACAGCGATCAGGAGAAGAGGGGCGATACGCTTCATCATCGTGGTTTCCTCCTATCATATCGTGGTCTTTGTTCCATTATACCGATCGGGAGCGTGTTTTTCAACAAGATCTCCGTCATTATTCTGAACGTTACAAATATTACATCTGTGAACGAAGTATAAAAATCGAAGAAAGGGGTTTCAAATAACGACAGGATGTGGTATGATACCGGTGTGTGAGCATTTTTTGAGATAAGAACGACGAGAGGTGATGATCATGATGGATTTGAGCCAGATCAGCGTGGTGCTGCCGTCCCTGGATCCCGATGAGAAGCTGCTTCGGGTGGTGGACGGTCTGCTGGACCATGGTTTTACAGATATCATCCTGGTGAACGACGGCAGCAAGCCGGAGAACCTCCATTATTTCGAGACGGCTGCCCAGCATCGTCAGGTGACGCTGCTGCATCACCCGGTGAACCGGGGGAAGGGCGCGGCGTTGAAGACCGCGTTCCGGTGGTTTTTGGAGAACAGACCGGAGCATATGGGTGTAGTGACGGTAGACGGTGATGATCAGCACCATCCCTCGGACACCAGAGCCTGCTGCCAGGAGATGATGGAAAGCGGGAAGGTGATCCTGGGATGCCGGGATTTTTCTCTGCCCCATGTGCCGAAGCGCAGCCGCACAGGCAACAATATCACCTGCGCCGTTTTCAAGCTCCTTTGCGGCATGACCTTGTCCGATACCCAGACCGGCCTGCGGGCGATCCCCACTGCGGCGGTGCGGGCCTTTTGTCAGGTCAAGGGCGATCGGTTCGAATATGAGACCAATATGCTGCTGGCCATGAAGGAACAGGGGATCGAGTATGGGGAAGTGAAGATCCGTACCGTATACATCGAGGAGAACAAAAGCTCCCATTTCCGGGTGGTCCAGGATTCCTGGCGGATCTATAAGCTGATCCTGGCCCATTTCTTCCGGTTCACCCTGTCCAGTCTCCTCAGTTCGCTGGTGGATATCGGACTGTATGCCCTGCTTTGCTGGGCGCTGCGGGATGTGGGCGGATGGGTCTTGATGGTGGTGCCCTTCGTGGTGGCCCGGGCGGTGTCCTCTGTGGGCAATTTCTTCATGAACAAGAAGCTGGTGTTCCGCAGCCAGGTGGCTACCGGCGGAGCCATGGCACGCTACTTCTGTCTGGCGGTGCTGATCCTGCTGCTGCAGCTGGGGCTTTCTGATGGCATCTATCTGCTGCTGCAGATCGGCGACAGCCGGGTGGTGCTGCGGACGGTGATCTATGCTGTAGTGATGATCGCGCTGTATTATCTCAGCTTCATGATCCAGCAACGCTGGGTCTTTGCCAAACGAACCAAGAAAAAGGACGTATGATGATGAACGAAAAAGATAAGAGTCGTCCCGAGGGACGCAAAGAGAGTGGAAGGGATACCAAGGCGCTGGTGTTCATGATCATCAGGCGGACGCTGTTGGTGATCTTCACCATCGTGATCTTGCTGGTGATCGGGCTGTGCATGGTGCTGAACCTGATCTTCAACGGTCCCTCTCCCGCAGCCTGCAAGGTGCTGACCAATTCCCTCCACGAGGCCAGTGCCACCAAATGGGTCCCGGCGTTGTTCCTGGGGCAGGAGAAGGCGGATGCTCTGCTGCACGATGTGCCGGATGATCTGGTGGAGCTGCAGGGCACCACGGACCCCGGCTCTGTGAAGATCGATACCGATAAGATCCTGGATCCCAACGCCGACGAATGGAAGGACTATCCCGACGGTATCCGGATCGAGGAGGTCAGCGGTGATACCTTCAATGCCTATGTGATGATCATCCGCGATCCCTCCAAGGTCTATATGGCCACCTCCACCGATTCCTTCTCCAAGGACATCCCCGGCACCCGGATCACCGATGAGATCGAGACCCAGGGGGCCATCGCTGCGATCAATGCCGGTGCGTTCTATGACAATGGTACCTCCAGCAGCGTGGTGGGCTCCGTCCCGGAGGGATTGGTGATCGCCGATGGTGAGGTGGTTTGGAACTCCGGTGCCGCGCCTGAGGAGGGCTTCGCCGGGTTCAATCAGGACAACGTGCTGGTGGTGGCCCAGTCCATGACCGCCAGCCGTGCCATGGAGCTGGGGATCCGGGACGGCTGTTGCTTCGGCCCTGTGCTGATCATGAACGGTCAGATCAATGAGAAGGAGTACAACGCCAACTCCGGCTACAATCCCCGGACTGCCATCGGTCAGCGGGCGGATGGCGCGGTGCTGTTCGTGTGCATCGACGGCCGTCAGGCCAGCTCTCTGGGTGGCACCTATGCGGACTTGATCGATATCATGGTGGAGTTCGGCGCGGTGAACGCCTGCAATCTGGATGGTGGTTCTTCCACGGTGATGCTCTACCGTGATCAGTACGGCCGCTATGGAGATGCCGGTCAGGTCCAGATGATCAACAATTACTCTCTGCTTCAGGAGAAGCCGAGAAGGATGCCCACCTTCTTCATGGTGCGGCCTGGGGATGAGGGCTGAGTATGTATCGAGGGAAATATGAAGCGGTGAAGACCGCAGAGAAAAAGAATAAGAAGACACCGGAGACGGTCCAGCAGACCCCTGAGGTGTCCTGGGAAGGTCCGGAGCCTGATATCCAAATCGAGAAGCCTGTCCGCAAGGCCCGGAAAAAGGGGATCACCAAAGGGACCATCGTGTTCTACTCTGTTTGGCTCCTGCTGATCGTGGTGGCTTTCTTTGGCATCGGTATCGCCCTGGGAGCGCTGCAGAATTGGCTGGTGGATTTCGAGGCGTCTCAGCCGGATAAGATGTCCGATCAGATCTATCGCACCTATTTCCAGGATCCGGACTGGGCACAGCTTTATGAGATGGCTGGCCTTCAGGATACTGCATACGAAACTTCGGAGGATTATGTCCGTTACATGGATGATATGGTGGCCGATCGACCGATCACCATGGTGGAGACCTCTGCCGGTCTGACCGGTGGCAAGAAGTATGTGCTTCGGGTGGAGCTGGAGGAGGATGTGTTCTTCAATTTCGCCACCTTCGTCATGGTAGACCAAAAGGCGGAGGGAGATGCCATCTCTGACTGGCAGTTGGGTCAGGTGCAGATCTTTACTTACGATGAAGATCAGGGCATGGATTTCCGCCGGGATCTGAGTTATCGGTTCCTGGTAGGACCGGACAGCGTGGTGCTGGTCAACGGTGTGGAGCTGGATCAGAGCCATGTGGTACGGACCACGGCCACGGCTGCCCAGGCGTATCTGCCTGAGGGCGTCTATGGCTATCGGGACAAGGAGCTGCAGGTGGAGGGGCTTCTGGTGGAGCCTCAGATCCAGATCATCAACGGTCAGGGCCAGCTGTGCCAGATGACCTACGATGAGCAGACCCGCACCTTCGTGGAGCATTGGGAAAAGCTCACCATCACCGACGAGGAGTACGCTACCGTGGTGACGGCGGCGAAGACGTACTGTGAGTACATGATCAGCGCCAAGGGATCCTGGGAGCTTCGCAGCTGCTTCGACCACAAGACGCCGATCTACACCACCATCGTTACCAACACCACTTGGATGCAGGGCTACAGCGGCTATGATTTCGGCCAGGAGACCGTGACGGACTTCTACCGGTATAGCGATTCGCTGTATTCCGCCAGAGTGACTGTGGATCTGAACGTGACCCGGCCGGATGGGACCCTCAAGGTCTATCCCCTGGACACCAACTTCTTCCTGGAGCTGCAGGAAGAGGGGTGGCGGGTCATCGAGATGACCAATGTGGACGTCCAGGCTCAGACCAGCACGGTCCGGATCACCTATATGGATGGGGACACGGTGCTTGCCACGGAAATGGTGGATACGGATCAGCGGGTGCTGACGCCGCCGACGGTGACGGTGCCGGAGGGCAAGACCTTCCTGGGCTGGTATGTGGAGGCTGGACGGCTGGAGACCAGCGAGGACGGTACGATCCGGCTCCCTGATAGCTTCCAGCTGGATCCCATGGCGGTCTATGCCATGTTCGGGTAAGGAGGGGCTGGATGGATATCCTCAGCTATTTGGCAGAGCATTTCGATCTGCCGATCCTGGACTGGATCGCGGCGAACCTTTGGTGTCCGTTCCTGGACGCGGTGATGCCGGTGATCACGCTGCTGGGCGATGCGGGGATCTTTTGGATCGCCATCGCCGTGGTGTTGCTATTCTTTCCTAAGACTCGCAGGATCGGGCTTGGGATGGGGGCGGCGTTGCTGCTGGGGCTTTTGGTGTGCAATGTGACGCTGAAGCCGCTGGTGGCACGGATCCGGCCTTATGACTATGTGCTGGAGCAGTTCGGGGTCCAGATCAAGCTGCTGATCGAGGCGCAGCATGATTTCTCCTTCCCCTCGGGACATACCATCGCTTCCTTCGAGGCGGCGACGGTGCTGCTGATCCACAGCAAGAAGGCGGGGGTCCCGGCCGTGGTCTTGGCCTGTTTGATCGCCTTTTCCCGGTTGTATCTGTATGTCCACTATCCCACTGACGTGATCGCGTCGGTGGTGCTGGGCGTCGCCTTCGGGTTCCTGGGGAACTGGCTGGTGAAGAAGGGCTTCGATGTCTACGAAGCCCGGCGTTTGAAAGCCTGATGTTGAACGAGCCTGTCGAGAGACAGGCTCGTTTTTTTTGATGGAGTTATGGATCGTGGTTTAGCGCTTCTAAGGCCCTCCCCTTTGGGGAGGGTGGCCGAGCGCCAGCGAGGTCGGGAGAGGTGCGGTAGCAGGTCGCGATATGATGATGCTTTTGGCGGATCCGTAGGACCAACGGACCTCTTCCGACCTCGCTTCGCTCGGCCACCTTCCCCAAAGGGGAAGGCATCGCGCCCCTTCGGGGCGCTGGTCGCCGGATCGTTGCTATGTAGAACGATGATTTACAGTAGTATCAGCTTTTGGAGCGATCTGCTCTTGTGCCGGGGAGGTTATCGTGGTATAATATAGGTTACGATATGATAAGGTAGGTGAGGGCGATGAACGATACCATCCGGATATCGGGTGCCAGAGAGAATAATCTGAAAAATGTGGATCTTTCCATCCCCAGAGATAAATTGGTGGTATTTACCGGGCTTTCCGGTTCGGGAAAATCCAGCTTGGCTTTCGATACCATCTATGCTGAGGGCCAGCGGCGGTATGTGGAGAGCCTCAGCTCCTATGCCCGGCAGTTCCTGGGGCAGATGGACAAGCCGGATGTGGATTCTATCGACGGGCTCTCTCCTGCGATCTCCATCGACCAGAAGACCACCTCTAAGAATCCCCGGTCTACTGTGGGCACGGTGACGGAGATCTACGATTATCTGAGACTTCTGTGGGCCAGAGTGGGCATCCCCCATTGTCCCAAGTGTGGCAGGGAGATCAGCCGCCAGACCATCGATCAGATCGTGGATCGGGTGGAGGCACTGGGGCAAGGGACCACGGTCATCGTCCGGTCTCCCGTGATTCGGGGCAAGAAGGGCGAGCATCAGAAGGTCTTCGAGGATGCCAGGAAGAGCGGCTTCGCCCGGGTGCGGGTGGATGGGATCTTGTATGATCTGAATGAACAGATCAAACCGGAAAAGAACAAGAAGCACACCATCGAGCTGGTGGTGGACCGGCTGGTGATCAAGGAAGGCCAGCGGCGGCGTTTGACAGATTCCATCGAGACGGCCTGCTCCCATTCCGGTGGACTGGTGACGATCCAGCTGCCGGGCTCCGAGGAGGAGCTGAGCTTTTCCCAGAACTACGCCTGTGAGGACTGCGGCATCTCCATGACGGAGCTGGAGCCACGGATGTTCTCCTTCAACAACCCCTCCGGGGCCTGTCCCAGCTGTACCGGATTGGGCTTCCGGCTGGTGGCGGATGAGGATCTGGTGATCCCAGATAAGGATAAGTCCATCTTCGAGGGGGCGATCCAGGTGTCCGGCTGGAATTCCGCCCGGACTGACTCGGTGTTCCGGATGTACTTCGAGGCATTGGCGCAGAAATATCGCTTCTCTTTGACTGCGCCTGTGAAGGAGCTTTCCAAGGAAGCGCTGGACGTGATCCTGAACGGTACGAAGGGCGAGAAGCTGCGGATGACCTACAACCGGGGCAACGGCATGGGCGTGCTGGAGCAGCCCTTTGAGGGCATCCTGAACAATATCTCCCGCCGGTACAAGGAGACCCAGTCCGATGCCGCCCGGAAGGAGCTGGAGGAATGTATGTCCTCTGCGCCCTGTCCCCATTGCCATGGGGATCGGCTTTCGGAGCTGGCACGGGCGGTCACCGTGGGCGGGATCGGCATCATGGACTTTTGCCGTATGAGCGTCCGGGAGGCGTTGGCCTTCGTGGATGGCCTGCGGTTGGATGGGAACATGGCGATCGTGGCGGAGCAGATCCTGCGGGAGATCCGCAGTCGGCTCCAGTTCCTGATGGACGTGGGCCTGCAATATCTGACCCTGTCCCGGGCGGCGGGGACGCTGTCCGGCGGCGAGAGCCAGCGGATAAGACTTGCCACCCAGATCGGCTCCTCTTTGATGGGGGTGCTGTATATCTTGGATGAGCCGTCGATCGGACTGCATCAGCGGGACAACGATAAGCTGCTGGGGACGCTGCGGAGCCTGCGGGATCTGGGGAACACCCTGATCGTGGTGGAGCATGACGAGGATACCATGCGGGCGGCGGACTTCATCGTGGATGTGGGCCCCGGCGCTGGGAGCCGTGGCGGCGAGATCGTGGCGACGGGGACCCTGGATCAGATCATGGCGGAGCCGCGCAGCGTCACAGGGCAGTATCTTTCCGGCGTGAAAAAGATCCCGGTGCCCTCTGGCAGACGCACCGGGAATGGGAAATACTTGACGATCCGAGGGGCGGCGGAGAACAATCTGAAGGAGATCGATGTGGATATCCCTCTGGGGACGCTGACCTGCGTCACCGGTGTGTCCGGCTCCGGCAAGTCCAGCTTAGTGGGAGAGGTGCTGAACAAGACCTTGCTTGGGAAGCTGAACCATGCCCGTACCCGTCCCGGCAAGTGCCGGTGTGTGGAGGGGATGGAGCATCTGGACAAGGTGATCGACATCGATCAAAGCCCCATCGGGCGTACGCCCCGATCCAATCCTGCCACCTATACCGGGCTGTTCAACGATATCCGGGATCTCTATGCTTCCACCAATGACGCCAAGATCCGGGGCTATGGCCCGGGACGGTTCTCCTTCAACGTGAAGGGAGGTCGGTGCGAGGCCTGCGCCGGTGATGGTCTGGTGAAGATCGAGATGCATTTCCTGGCGGACGTGTATGTGCCTTGTGAGGTCTGCCGGGGGGCACGGTACAACCGGGAGACTCTGGAGGTGCTGTACAAGGGCAAGAACATCTCCCAGGTGCTGGATATGACCGCCGAGGAGGCGCTGGAGTTCTTTGAGAATCTGCCGAAGATTCGCCGGAAGGTGCAGACGCTGGTGGAGGTGGGCCTTGGCTATGTGAGGCTGGGGCAGTCCAGCACTACCCTTTCCGGTGGCGAGGCCCAGCGGGTGAAGCTGGCTACGGAGTTGGCGAGAGTCTCCACTGGGCGGACGATCTATGTCCTGGATGAGCCCACCACGGGCTTGCACGCTGCCGATGTCCACAAGCTGATCGAGGTACTGCAGCAGCTGGTGGATGCGGGGAACACGGTGCTGGTGATCGAGCATAATTTGGATGTGATCAAGACCGCTGACTATATCATCGACCTGGGCCCTGAAGGGGGCGATGAGGGCGGCCACCTGGTGGTGGCGGGGACGCCGGAGGAAGTGGCGGCCTGTGAGGAGAGCTTTACGGGGCGCTATTTGAAAGCTTACCTTTGATAAATATACGAGGCAGTTGCTTTCCGCAACTGCCTCGTGGGATGGTGTCATCGAGGGTCCCGATATGCCTCCGGCGGGAGGATGTCGGACAGCTCCAAAAGTCCGTGGTCCTGCTCGCCGGCGTAATCGTAGATGAGAGTATCGCTGCGGACCATGGAGTCGGTGCTTCGCCGCAGGGGGATGCTCATGGTGACCCGGGTCCCGCCGTCGGCTGGATGGTCGATCAGGACGGTACCGCCATGGGCGGCTGCACCACAGCAGATCAGGGTCATCCCCAGACCCAGACCCTCTTGGAACGATTCCAGGCCGGGGGGGCGGCGGAAGCGGGTGAATGCGCTCCCTGTGATCTGGGGGTCGATCCCAGCGCCATGATCACGGACGGACAGATATGCCCGCTCCTTCCTGCGCTTCAGCGTCACATGGATGGTGCCGCCTGTGGGCGTGGCTTTCATGGCGTTGGAGATCATATTGTAGACGGCACGCTCCAGCCGCTCCACGTCCGCCATGGTGGGGACATCCACAAGGGGGAGGTCCCAGGTCAGCTTGATGCCGACGGCGGAGGTCAGGGCTTCGATCCGGTCCAGCAGGTCCTCCAATGTGGAGCAGAGTTCCACATATTCCAGCTTGGGAGCGGAGGAAGAAACGTATCGGGAAGCATCGGACATATTGCACACCATCCGGTGGATCTGGAACATACGCCGGTGCAGTACGTCCAGATAGTGCTGGGCAGTGTCACCCTCCTGGTCCCGGATGAGGGGGGAGAGCTGGTCTATGATCGCGTTGATGTCGGACAGAGGATCGCGCAGCTTCATGGCGGCCAACGCCAGAGCATCCAGGATCTGGTGGTCCATCTCCTGCTCGATCACGAATATATCGTGCCCTTCTACCCGGAAAACGGAAGCCGCGTAGTATAGATCGTATCGCTGCAGGTTCAGGAACAAGGAACCCTCGTGAAAGCGTTCGTATTCCTCCGCGGCTTGACCCAGCAGTGGCCCGATGGGATGGTCCACCTCGAATCCAAGCTGGGTGGCGGCACGGTTCAAAAGGTAGATCTGGCCGTTCCGGATGCAAAGGGCGGGCCGGTCGATCAGATCGAGAAGCTGGTTCATTTCTTTTTTTCGTTCCATGATGGACCTCCTTCCGGTATAGGATGTGCAGAAAACGGGGGCACTTACAATGTGATGGGTGTTTCCGTGGATCTTTTTATTCGTATCGCCCCTATTCTAGCTTAAAATATGGAAAATAGCAAGAGCGTTACCGAGATGAGGTGAAAAATATGTCGAACCGATCGATCCATGATGGGCACCGTGGGCGGCTGCGTGAGCGGTTCCTGGCGGAGGGCCTGGATAATTTCACAGATGTGCAGGTGCTGGAGCTGCTGCTGTTTTACTGCATCCCCCGGCAGGATACCAATGCGTTGGCCCATGAGCTGCTGCGCCAGTTCGGCAGCCTTTCCCAGGTGCTGGAGACCAGCGTAGAGGGCCTCAAGACGGTGAAGGGGATCGGGGAGAATGCTGCCACCTTCCTGCGGCTGATCCCGGCTGTGACCAGATATTACGCAGTGGACCGGGGGATGCGTAACGACGCGCCGCTGCTGACCACCGAGGATGTGGGGAAGTATCTGCTGGGCTATTTCCAGGGACAGAGCAACGAGACGGTCTATCTGTTGTGTCTGGACGCCAAGTGTAAGCCCCTGTGCTGCCCGAAGATCGGTGAAGGCAGCGTCAATTCCGCAGGAGTGCCGGTACGGCGGGTGGTGGAGGCGGCGCTCAGCGCCAATGCCACCTCGGTGGTGCTGGCTCACAACCATCCCAGTGGCATCGCGCTGCCCTCCAAGGAGGATATCCTCACCACCCGGCGGGTGGCGGCTGCGTTGGATGCGGTGGAGGTGACTTTGGCGGACCATCTGGTGGTGGCTGACGGCGATTTCGTGTCCATGCTCCAATCGGGGTACTACCGCCACAACGAGTGCAGGATCGGATTTTAGGAGGCTGTGATGGGTGGATTCAAACTAGTATCAGACTATAAGCCCTCCGGGGATCAGCCTGCCGCGATCGAAGGGCTGGTCAATGGTGTGGGCTGGGGACTGCGGGAGCAGACTCTTTTAGGCGTCACCGGTTCCGGCAAGACTTTCACCATGGCCTCTGTGATCGAGAAGGTAGACCGACCGACCCTGGTGCTGGCCCACAACAAGACTCTGGCGGCCCAGCTTTGCTCGGAGTTTCGGGAGTTCTTCCCGGATAACGCAGTGGAATATTTCATCAGTTATTACGACTACTATCAGCCGGAGGCGTATATCGCCCATACGGATACCTATATCGAGAAGGATGCTTCTGTCAACGAGGAGATCGACCGGTTGCGGCACAGCGCCACCTCCGCACTGTTCGAGCGGCGGGACGTGATCGTGGTGTCGTCGGTGAGCTGCCTGTATGGTTTGGGCGATCCCATCGATTATAAGAGCATGGTGATCTCCCTGCGGGTGGGGCAGGAGAGACCCCTGGATGACATCCTACGCAAGCTCACTGAGATCCGTTACGAACGCAATGATCTGGACTTTTCCAGAAACAAATTCCGGGTCCGGGGAGATACGCTGGAAATATATCCGGCGTACTGGTCCGGAAGAGCCATCCGGGTGGAGTTCTTTGGGGACGAGATCGACCGGATCTCGGAGATCAACGCGGTCTCCGGCATGGTGGAGCGGTATATCGACCATGTGGCGATCTATCCTGCCAGCCACTATGTGGCGTCGAAGGACAAGCTCCAGCGGGCCATGCTGGAGATCCAGCGGGAATGCGATGAGCAGGTGGCCTGGTTCCGGGCCCAGGACAAGCTGATCGAGGCCCAGCGGATCGCCCAGCGTACCGCCTACGATCTGGAGATGCTGACGGAGATCGGGTTCTGCAACGGCATCGAGAACTATTCCCGGGTGATCCAGGGCAGGGCCCCGGGGACGCCGCCCACCACGCTGCTGGACTATTTCCCCGACGATTTCCTGCTGTTCATCGATGAGAGCCATGTGACCCTACCTCAGTGCCGGGCCATGTATGCAGGGGACCGGAGCCGGAAGGACGCTCTGGTGAACTATGGGTTCCGGCTTCCTTCGGCGTATGACAACCGGCCTTTGAACTTTACGGAGTTCGACAGCAAGCTGAACCAAGTGATCTATGTATCCGCCACCCCTGGAGAGTACGAGCAGACCCGGTCGGGGCAGACGGTGGAGCAGGTGATCCGGCCTACGGGACTGCTGGACCCGATCGTGGAGGTGCGGCCCATCGAGGGGCAGATCGACGATCTGATCGGGGAGATCAACGCCCGGACCGCCCAAAATGAGCGGGTGCTGGTGACTACCCTGACCAAGAAGATGGCGGAGGATCTGACCGTTTATTTGCAAAAGGCGGGCATCAAGGTGCGGTATATGCACTCGGAT
>JAFTKE010000092.1 GCA_017456045.1 Oscillospiraceae bacterium | reverse complement strand
CTTTTGGTGATCAGCTGCGCTGATCACACACCCCTCCGAGCCGCCTTCGGCGGCCCACCTCCCCTCAAAGGGGAGGCTTGCGGAGCGGACCTTTCCTTAACTAAGTGACATTGGCATTGCTCGTCCGGCGTTTTTGAAACAAAAACGCTTCGCCGCAGGCGAAAAAACGTAGGATCCATCGCCAATACCGCTGATCGCAGGCGATCGGCGGCGGACGACCGATGGTCGCCCCTACGTCCTTGATCGACCTGTCATATCAAAAAGGGAGTGTTGCGTCATTTTGCAACACTCCCTTTGATCAAATATGCAGATACACCAGTACTTGCTCCGTCAGGAACACCGCCACACAGGCAGCCACCGCCACCACGATCAGGCTCTTTTCCTTCAGCGCCAGCAGCACCGCCACCGCCGCCCCCACCAGTCCGGACAGCTCATGATCCGTGGCGTATAGGATCGCGGGGAAGGTCATGGCCGTCAGGCACGCCACCGGGACATAGTGCAGGAAGGACCGCAGGAACCGACTGCGGATCTTCTCCTTCAAAAACAGCAGTGGGAGCAACCGCACCAGATAGGTGGTCACCGCCATCACCGCGATATAGATGTACACGTTCACTGCTCCACCTCCTCGTCCGCCAC
The DNA here is from genome assembly GCA_017456045.1 of Oscillospiraceae bacterium. Lineage (GTDB taxonomy): Bacteria > Bacillota > Clostridia > Oscillospirales > Oscillospiraceae > Faecousia. The sequence continues at coordinate 14,452 of JAFTKE010000092.1, read as the reverse complement.
CGGGAACAGCACCGCGCACACCGCGGCCGCCACCACAGTGCAGATCACGATCGCCAGCCCGGGGGAGATATCCTTCAGCCCCGGCACCCAGGTGAACAGGCAGCTGAGGATCAGCGCCAGCACCAGGCAGATCAGCATGGGCTTCTCCTGTCTTGCCTGGGGAGCCACGATCGCGATGAACATCCCATAAAGCATGGTGCCCAAAGCCGCCTGGACGGACAGGGGCAGCAGCGATCCCGCCACCGCTCCCAGAGCCGTGCCGCTGGTCCAGCCCACAGCCGCCACAAGTCCCGCTCCCAGGAAGAATGGGACCCTCAGTCGCCCTTTTCGGGCCATGCCCAGGGCGAACACCTCATCCGTATCGAAAAACGCCGTGGCCAGCCGTCCGCCTACCCCCACCTCCGGACCGAACCGTTGTCCCAGGGCCAGCCCCATGAGGGCATAGCGGCTGTTGATCACCAGCTGGGTCAGGATCATCTCCAGGAGCGTCGCTCCGGCAGCGATCACCGTCAGGCCAGCGAACTGCCCGGCGCTGGTCAGGTTGGTGGCGGAGATCAGCACCGCCTCCCAGACCGCCAGCCCCTGGGACACCGCCATGGCACCGAACCCGAAGCTGACAGAGAAATACCCCAGACACACCGGCACGCCGGCGCGCATCCCATCGCGAAATTCTTTCCCTCGCAAACCTTGTCATCTCTTTCCATATAGTATCTATAGCTTCCTATTCTACGCCATCGGGGCCCAATCGTCAACCACCTTGCGCCACAGACGGACATATGACCGCCCCATAAATACTGCAAAAGTGCGGATAACCCCCTGTTTTGCCGGGAAAAGCCGAGGAAACGATCCCCAGATATTCCTCATTTCATGATCAAAAAGTATGGATTTGCCCCATTCCGCAGGAAAAATGCCCAAATAAAAATATGAAATATCGCATTTTACCCATTGACATCTGGAAAAAGATCGCTATTATAGGTTGTATCCAAAAAAACATTCGGAGGTAATCCTATGAAACTGACGAAACTCACCGCGATCGTGATGGCGCTGGTGCTGTGTCTGGGCCTGTTCGCCGGCTGCAGCAGCGGCGATGCCGGCTACACCGCCGACAATACCGAGTTCGTGATCGGCGTTTCCGGTCCCCTGACCGGCGGCGCGGCCATGTATGGCCAGGCCGTCAAGAATTCCGCCCAGATGGCTGTTGACGAGATCAACGCCGCCGGCGGCCTCAACGGCATCAAGTTCAAGCTGGTGGCCATGGACGATATGCACGATGCCACCAAGATCTCCACCAACTACTCCTCTTTGCTGGAGGGTGGTATGCAGGTCTCCCTGGGCACCGTCACCACCGCCCCCGGCCTGGAGTTCAAGAACCTGTCCGCTGACGACAACGTGTTCTTCCTGACTCCCTCCGCCTCCGGCGACGACATCCCCACCAACCCCAACGGCTACCAGATGTGCTTCGCCGATGGCAACCAGGGTAAGGTGGCTGCCCAGTTCGTCAATGAGAACCTGGCCGGTCAGACCATCGGCGTGTTCTACAAGGCTGACGAAGCCTACTCCAAGGGCATCTACGACCAGTTCAAGGCCAATCTGGACGACTCCATCACCGTGGTGGAGACCTCCTTCACCGATGCCAACGCCACGGACTTCGCCACCCAGATCGACACCCTGAAGGACTGCGGCTTCATCTTCATGCCTACTTACTACACCCCCGCTTCCATCTTCATGACCCAGGCCAAGGACATCATCGCCGCTGACGCCGTCTACTACGGCTGTGACGGCTTCGACGGCATCGACAGCATCGAGGGCTTCGACATCACTTCGATCCCCCAGGCCGTCACCATGCTGTCCCACTTCAACTCCAAGGCCACCGATGGTAAGGCCAAGGAATTCATCGACAAGTACGTCGCCGCCTACGGCAAGGACACCCTGAATCAATTCGGCGCTTCCGCCTATGACTGTGTCTACGCCATCTACGGTGCCATGAAGAAGGCCATCGACGAGGGCAAGGACATCCCCGTGACCATCAGCGCCTCCGACCTGTGCGACATCCTGAAGGAGCAGTTCGAGGGCGGCTACACCTTCACCAACGGCGTCACCGGCGACAGCATCTCCTGGGACAAGAGCGGCTACGTCAACAAGAGCGCCATCCAGTACGTGATCAAGGAAGCGAACTGATCGCCCCCTGGACGAAATACCTGCACATACCGGCTCCGTACCGGTATGTGCAGTTGTATTATCAGTACATTTTCCGCCCACCAAATATAAGATAAGGTTGGTATCGATATGGAAGATCTCATGACGACCGCAATAAACGGTCTGAGCCTGGGCGGCATCTACGCCATGATCGCCCTGGGCTATACCATGGTCTACGGCATCGCTAAGATGCTCAACTTCGCCCATGGCGACGTGATCATGATCGGCGGCTACATGATCTATGTGACCATGGCCACCGGGAACCCCCTGCTGGCGATCGCGGTGGCCGTTCTGAGCTGCGTGATCCTGGGCGTGACCATCGAGAAGGTGGCCTATAAGCCCCTGCGGGGCGCATCCCCGCTGGCGGTGCTGATCACTGCGATCGGCATCAGCTACCTGCTGCAAAGCCTTGCCCAGATCATCTTCGGCTCCGCCGCCAAGATGGTCACCGTATACGAGCTGGGCTCGATCCAGTTCCTGGGCGCCACTGTGCAGCTCTCTGCCCTGGTCACCCTGGGGGTGACGGTGGTGGTGATGGCAGCCCTGACCCTGTTCGTCAAGTTCACCCGGGTGGGCAGAGCCATGATCGCCGTTTCTGAGGATCGGGGCGCCGCCCAGCTCATGGGCATCAACGTCAACGGCATCATCACCCTGACCTTCGCCATCGGCTCTGCCCTGGCGGCGCTGGCGGGTCTGTTCTACCTTCTGAAGGCTCCCAACGTCTCCAGCACCATGGGCGCCATGCCCGGCATCAAAGCCTTCACCGCCGCCGTCATCGGTGGTATCGGCTCGATCCCCGGTGCCATGCTGGGCGGCATCCTGCTGGGCATCGTGGAAAGCGTCTCCTATAAATTCGCAGCCATCGCCCCTTATACCGATGCCATCGAGTTCTCCATCCTGATCATCATCCTGCTGGTCAGACCCAATGGTTTCCTGGGCAAGAAGAGGAGGGAAAAGGTATGAAGCTGGGCAAGATCAAGGTCAAGCATTATGTAAACTACGCAGCGATCGGTGCGCTGACCCTGGTGATGGGCATCATGACCCTCGCCGGCAACAAATTCGACAATTCCACCCTGTTCCTGATGGAGAAGATGTCCATCAGCATCATCCTGGCGGTATCCCTGTCTTTGGTGGTGGGCTTCCTGGGCGAGCTTTCCCTGGGCCACGCCGGTTTCATGTGTGTCGGCGCGTACCTCAGCGGCAAGGTCGCCTCCCTGCTGGAGCCCACCATGGGCAATGGCCCGCTGACCCTGCTGATCGCCCTGCTGGTGGGCGCCGGTGCCGCCGCGGCCTGCGGCATCGTCATCGGCATCCCCGCCCTGCGGCTGCGAGGCGACTATCTGGCGATCGTGACATTGGCCTTCGGCGAGATCGTCAAGAGCCTGTTCCAGAACTCCTCTGACGAGACCTTCGGCGGCTCCCTGGGCCTCAGCACCCCCCGCTATGATAAGAACTATCTGTTCCTCTATGGCTTCATCCTGGTGCTGATCACCTTGTTCGTGGTCCAGAACCTGATGCGCTCCAAGCACGGCCGGGCGATCACCGCCATCCGTGACAACGAGATCGCCGCCCGGGCCACCGGCACCAACGTGACCAAGTACAAGCTGCTGGCCTTCACCCTGTCCGCCGCCTTCGCCGGCATCGCAGGCGTGCTGTACAGCTACAGCAACTACACGGTCCAGAGCATGAAGTTCGGCTACAACTATTCCATCGAGATCCTGGTGATGGTGGTGCTGGGCGGCATGGGCAACATCAACGGCGCGATCATCTCCGCCGCCCTGATCACCTATCTGAACACCCAGCTGCCCACGATCCTGACCGGCGACCTGGCGGTGCTGCAGAACCTGCTGTACGCCATCATCCTGATCGTGATCGTGATCTACAACAACGCCCCCGCCCTGAAGGGCTTCCGTGACAAGTACAACTTCAAGGCCCTGACCCGGAAGCTGCGGAAGAAGGAAGTGGACCCCGCCCATGTCAAGGACGATGAAGCGAAATGGGACGTGGTGCCCACCAAGATCGACATGGACGAGATCCTGTCTGTGGACATGACCCCCCAGGATCCCAATATCACCTGGAAAAGAGGAGGAGATAAGTGATGGCTGAGTATATCCTGGAAACGAAAGGCCTGGGCATCTCCTTCGGCGGTCTGAAAGCCGCCCAGGATGTGGACATCAAGATCCGCAAGCGGCAGATCTACGGCCTGATCGGCCCCAACGGTGCCGGTAAGACCACGATCTTCAACCTCCTCACCTGCGTCTATAAGCCCACAGCAGGCACCTTCTACCTGGATGGCGAGGAGATGAAGGGCCTGACCCCGGACAAGATCAACCGCAAGGGCATCGCCCGTACCTTCCAGAACATCCGCCTGTTCAACAACATGACGGTGATCCGCAACGTCATGGTGGGCCTGCAGCACCGTCCGGAGTTCAAATGCTCCGTGATCGAGTCATTGCTGCGGCTGCCCCGGCACTTCAAGGTGGAGAAGGCCATGCGGGCCAAGGCCAAGGAGCTGCTGCGGATCTTCGACCTGGAGCAGGACCGCAATGACCTGGCTTGCAACCTGCCCTACGGCAAGCAGCGCAAACTGGAGATCGCCCGGGCCCTGGCTACGGATCCCAAGCTGCTGCTCCTGGACGAACCGGCAGCCGGCATGAACCCCCACGAGACGGAAGATCTGGCCCACACCATCCGGAAGATCCGGGATGGATTCGACCTGACGATCCTGCTGATTGAGCATGACATGGGCTTCGTGTCCGACCTGTGCGACGAGATCACGGTGCTGAACTTCGGCACCGTCCTGGCCCAGGGCGACACCAAGACCGCCCTGCAAGATCCCGAGGTCATCAAGGCCTACATCGGAGGTTGACCCTATGGCAATGTTAGAAGTAAATGACCTGCAGGTCTACTACGGCGTGATCTGCGCCCTGAAGGGGATCAGCTTCCAGGTGGAGCAGGGCCAGATCGTATCCTTGATCGGTGCCAACGGCGCCGGCAAGACCACCATGATGCAGTCGATCGTGAGCCTGATCCCCAAACGCGAAGGCACCGTGGTGTTCGAAGGCAAGGACATCACCAAGACCCCCAGCCACAAGATCGTCCGCCTGGGCATGACCCAGGTGCCGGAGGGCCGCCGGATCTTCCAGGAGCTGACGGTGTACGAGAACCTTCTCATGGGTGCCTATACCAATAAGGACCAGCAGAGCTTCAAACGGGACCTGGAGATGATCTACGAGCGCTTCCCCCGGCTGGCAGAGCGGAAGAACCAGATCGCCGGCACCCTGTCCGGCGGCGAGCAGCAGATGCTGGCCATGGGCCGGGCGATCATGTGCCACCCGAAGCTGCTGATGCTGGACGAGCCCTCCATGGGCCTGTCTCCCCTGCTGGTGGACCAGGTCTTCGAGATCATCAAGGACATCAACAAGGACGGCACCACCATCTTGCTGGTGGAGCAGAACGCGGGCAAATCCCTGGCGATCTCCGACCAGGCCTATGTCATGGAGAACGGCAAGATCGTCCTCTCCGGCACCGGCGCAGAGCTGGCCTCCAGCGAAAAAGTCAAAAAAGCCTACCTCGGCGGCTGATACCAAGGCCCTGCTGCAAAACGCAGCAGGGCCTTCCTGTCACCTCCGGATCATCGTTCACGCTCTAGCCGCCCCTCGCAGGAGCGATGTCGACCTATCCCATGGCCAAATCTCTGTTTGTCGGGCAGTTCGTACACGCCTCGCCCCCCTCATGTATGAGGGGGGTGCCCCACAAGCAAAGCGCCGTGGGGCGGGGGTAGTATACTGTGGTCCACAGGACTGCCATGATATCATTGATAAGATGATATATTCGGACTCCCCCCGGCCTCGCTGCGCTCGTCCACCCCCCTCATAAATGAGGGGGGCAAGGTGTGTACCGCATCTGCCCGCCAAACAGGGATCTGACAGTATATCAACTGAACAGCACTGCCCTGAACGACGGGCCGCCACAGTTCCCTGCCACGACGCCCCCATCATCTCCCCCGCTTCTTCAGATCCTCATCGATCTTCTTCCGCCAGCCCCCTCCCAAGGGAGCGGCACAGCGGACCTGGCTGACAGCACAGCTGATCCCCTCGTACACCTGGGCGGTGCCCACGCTGTCGCAGCGGTAATCCACCGCCCGCTCCGGGTCGATCCCGAACCGCTTGGCCTCCCTGGCCGCGTCGATGTTGGCTCCCAGGAACAAGAACTCCCAGCCATACTTCTCCTTCTGCCGCCGGATCATCCGCTCCACCTTCTCATACCCATAAGTACGGCTGGCGTTCTCCATGCCGTCGGTGGTGATCACGAACAGCGTCTTCTCCGGCCGGTCCTCAGGCCGGGCATACTTGTGGACATTGCCGATGTGATGCACCGCCGCCCCCACCGCATCCAGCAGCGCCGTGCAGCCCCGGACGAAATACTCCTTCTTCGTCAGCTCCGGCACCTGCTCCAAAGGCACGCGGTCATGGATCACCTGGGAAACGTTGTCGAACAAAACGGTGCTGACCACCGCCTCCCCCGGCTCGCCCTTCTGCTTACGGATCATGGCATTGAAGCCACCGATCGTATCCTCCTCCAGCCCCGCCATGGAGCCGCTGCGGTCCAGGATGAAAACCAATTCTGTCATGTTGAAGACCTCCTATGATGTGTGGTGTTTTCGTTTACACCCACATTATAGGAGGTCTTCATATCCATTTGGTCAACTGCCAGGCGACATTCCTGTGGGATCAAGATCGAACAACTGATACAGCATCCGCGTCTGCTCATCAGACAGATCATCGTCCTCCGCCACACGCCACAGGTCCTCCGCCCCGGTATAGGTGATGATCCGTGGATCATACCGGCTCTTCAGCTGGAGCATCGCCTCCAGCCAGTATGTAGACCCGCCACCGCCGCGGAAATCCTTATATTCGAAGACGAACCGGGCATCACTATCCGTGGTCAGGATCACCTGCACGTCCCAATAGACATGGATGCTCTTTCTGGCTCTATGCCGGTATACCTGGAACTCCACAGAATCGATCTGCTCAGATGCGTATCCCTTCACCTGGACATCGAACATATCATATCGCCCGATCCCGCCGTCGGACCGCAGGACGTCCCGCCCGTAGATCCCCCAGGGCAATGGGATCAAGCTGATCAGCAGCACCGCCGCGATCAGCGAGGCCACGATCTTACGCTCCTTTTTCTTGTTCTCACTGACCCATACCGGCGGCTTGTCTTTCATGAACAAAGGATAGATCTTCGGCCACCCCGGCGCACCGTATCGGAAACCTTTTTTCCCAAATATCGGCCTTCTCTGCTGATAAACACTCACCCATATCCCGAAGGTGACGATAAAAAACACGATCAAGGAAACGAAGGACCACACGACACTGACATGATCCTCCTTGGCGACCACCATGGGATCGGCAAAGGCGACCTGCTCCCGCAGAAGCAAAGGAAGCAGGAACATCGCCAGATACGCCCCAAACAAGATCAGCAGGATCGTCCAGTAGATCAGCCGATCCACCACAGACAGCGGCGGCATCTTGTGTGACCGTTTTTTCGCTTTCCGCGCCATGATGTTTAGCCCTTGGGCCCCAGATCCAGCTCCTGGGCATGCTGCTTCATGGCCTCGATGCAGATCGCGGCCACGTCCTTGACCTCCATGCCCAGCATGGCGCAGCCCTTCCGGATCAGATCCCGGTCGCACTTGGCGGCGAACTTCTTGTCCTTGAACTTCTTCATGAAGCTGCCCACCTCCATATCGGTGATGCCCATGGGCCGCATCCGGGCGGCGGCCTGGATGATACCGGTCAGCTCGTCCACAGTGAACAGGGACTTCTCCATATCCGTCACCGGCTCCACATCGTTCAAGATCCCATAGCCATGGGCCAGGATCGCCCGGACCTCCTCCTCCGTCAGCCCCGCCTCCAGCAGCGGCTCACGGGTATGCCGCAGATGTTCCTGGGGATGCTGCTCATAGTCGTAGTCATGGAGATAGCCGATCGCCATCCAGTGCTGCTGGTCCGCCCCGAAATGCGTGGCAAGACCGCCCATGGCGGCAGAGACGTTCTTGGCATGGAGGAAGAGATGTCCTTCCGTGGTGGTAGTGGCCAGCAGCTCCCTGGCCCGGTCCAATGTAAGCATCGTGTCCGCTCCTTCTTCATATGTTGATGTGACCATTTTACGGCATCGGGATCCGGCAGTCAATAGGACCCATAAAAAAACGGCAGCCCAACGGACACGCCGGGCTGCCATACGTCATCCCATCGACTGCTTCCGCCCCTCCAGATGCCCGGACTGGACCACCGGCACCTTGGGATCTGCCACCTCCCAGGACAACGGCTTCTTTTCCTCCTGCTTCATACCCGATCTCCTCCCGTTCCTGTCTTCAAAGATGCTCCGTTCGCCGAACCACGAACCCCCGTAGGGGAGGGGCATCGACCCTCCCGCAGATATCTCGCCCACAGATCCCGATCGACCCGCTCCCACTGCATCGTCAACGCCAAGACTTTACCTTCCTGTCGTAGGGAAAGGGCATGCCCTTTCCGCCGCTGATCGCTTACGGTCAGCGCAAAATACACCTTGTTGGGATGTTGGGCATGCCCACGCCCTACGGCGAGAACATGATCGTTTCGTCGTAACAAGGTGCTACGATGACGTTGTGATGGCCCCCCGCCAAACAGGGATCCGATGCGACATCATCTGCGCTCCCTCATAGGTTCTGCAATGATATTTAAATTATTCACCCTTGACAGGACGCCACGAACGGTATATACTAACAGTAACGCATGAACATCTGCTCATATATCAAAATAAAGGAGGGCTCCCGATGACCCATACTTACATCATCCAGGACCTGGGCTGCGCCAATTGTGCCGCCAAGATGGAGCGAAAGATCGCCGATCTGCCCCAGGTGGAGGAAGCCACCATCACCTTCGCCACCCGCCAGCTCCGCTTGACCGCCCCGGACCCGGACGCGCTTCTGCCCCAGATCCAGAAGATCGTCTCCTCCATCGAGCCGGAGGCCCGGGTGGTGGAGAAAGACCATCACGAGCATCATGACCACTGCCACCACGACCATTGCGACTGCGGCCATGATCATCAACACGACCACCACACCTCCGGCGAAGTCCTCCCGATCGTGATCGGTGCTGTGCTGTTCGCCGCAGGCCTGGTGCTGCAAGCCCTGTCACTGGACCTGGCCGCCAAAGCAGTGCTGGTGGTATCCTACCTCACCCTGGGCTTCCCCATCCTGAAGACCGCCGCCACGGGACTGCTCCGGGGCCAGCTCTTCGACGAGAATTTCCTCATGTCCATCGCCACGATCGGTGCCTTCTGCATCGATGAGTTCCCGGAAGCCGTCGGCATCATGCTGTTCTACCGGATCGGCGAGCTGTTCGAGCATATGGCAGTGGAGCGCAGCCGCAAGCAGATCATGGAAGCGGTGGACCTGCGCCCGGAGACGGTGATCCTGGCGGACGGGAAACAGATCCCCGCCGGGGATGCCCAGATCGGTGACCTTCTGCGGATCCGCCCCGGTGACCGGATCGGTCTGGACGCCACCGTAGTCTCCGGTGAGAGCCGGATCGACACCTCCCCCATCACCGGCGAGCCGGTGCCGGTCCATGTGGGGCCCGGCGACGCCGTCACCTCCGGCTGCGTCAACGGATCCGGGACCCTGACGGTCCGGGTGGATCGGCCCCTGTCCGAGTCCATGGTCACCCGGATCCTGGAATTCGTGGAAGAAGCCGCTGCCGGAAAGCCCAAGCTGGACCGTTTCATCACCCGCTTCGCTAAGGTCTACACCCCCATCGTGGTGCTGTCGGCGGTAGCCGTGGCGGTGATCCCCTCCCTGTTCACCGGAGACTGGAGCTACTGGGTCTACACCGCCCTGTCCTTCCTGGTCATGAGCTGCCCCTGCGCCCTGGTGCTCAGCGTCCCTCTGGCCTTCTTCTCCGGCATCGGCATCGGCAGCCGAAAGGGCATCCTGTTCAAGGGCGGTGCCGCGATCGAAGCCACCGCCGCGATCCGGGCCATCGTCCTGGATAAGACCGGCACCATCACCCGTGGCGACTTCACCGTCCAAAAGGTGATCGGCGGCGACGAAGTCCTGACCCTCTGCGCCGCCTGCGAGGGAAGCTCCACCCACCCGATCGCCGAGAGCATCGTCTCCGCTGCCAAGGGGCTGCCCCTGGCAGTCCCCACCCAGGTGACGGAGATCCCCGGCCACGGCATCGAAGCCACTCTGGAAGGCAGCCAGATCCTCTGCGGCAACCAGGCCCTGATGGCCCGCCACGGCATCAACGTCCAGCCCGAAGGGACCGGGGCGGTGGTATACGTGGCAAAGGACGGCCACTACCTGGGCCAGATCCTGATCGCGGACACCGTCAAGCCGGAAGCCGCCACTGCGATCGCCGCCGTCAACGCCCTGGGGATCCATACCGCCATGCTCACCGGCGACCGGGACGCCACCGCCCAAATCGTGGCAGCCTCCGTAGGCATCCGGGAGACCCACGCCCAGCTCCTGCCCCAGGAAAAGCTGGAGCATCTGCGCCGGATCCGCCAAAGCCACGGCCCCACCATGTTCGTGGGCGACGGCATCAACGACGCCCCGGTGCTGTCCGGTGCCGACGTGGGCGCCGCCATGGGCAGCGGAGCTGATGCCGCCATCGAAGCGGCAGACCTGGTGTTCCTCAACAGCCAGGTCAGCGCCATCCCCCAGGCCCTGACCATCGCCCGCCGCACCCGCTCCATCGCCCGGCAGAACATCATCTTCGCCCTGACCGTCAAGGCGATCGTCATGATCCTGGGGCTCCTGGGCCACGCCTCCATGTGGGCCGCCGTCTTCGCCGACACCGGCGTGGCCATGCTCTGCGTCCTGAACTCCATCCGGATGCTCTACCAAAAAACCACCCGATCCACCGATCGCCCGTGACCACCTTGATATCATCAAAAAGGATACCGCCCCGCCTTCAATATTGCATTCAGGAGACCGATATAGTATAATATCCCAAAGAATGATCCATTGGAGGATGAGTAAAATGAAAAAGAGAACGTGCCTTGCGATCCTGGCGGCGCTGCTGTCGGTGGCGCTCCTGGGCTGCCAGACCGACGAGCCCCGGGGCACCGAGACCGCCCCCACCACCGCGCCTACGGAGCCGGTGTATGAGCTGGCCCTGGTGGTCACCGAGGATACCATCGCCCAGCTGGAAAGCTACCCCCTGCTGCAAAAGGTGGACCTGACCGGCAGCACCTGCTACGCCGCGATCCGAGACTACATCGCCCGCCACCCGGAGGTGGAGGTGACCTACACCGTGTCCCTGGGCAAGACCCAGGCGGACCCCGCCGCCCCGGCCCTGCGTCTGCCGGAGGGCTCCTATGACTACGACACCCTGCTGGAGAACCTTCCCCACCTGGAAAAACTCACCTCCTTGAGCCTGCCCGCCACCACCTTGACCCCTGACCAGGTCCAGGCCCTGCGGGACGCCGCCCCCAACGCCCAGATCATGTGTACGGTCCTGGTGGATGGCACCGAGCTGGACTCCCAGACCAAGCAGTTGGATCTGCGGGGCATGGACGGCTCGCAGGTGGCGAGCCTGGCCCAGAAGCTGGCTTTCCTGCCCCAGCTGGAGACCATCACCCTGGACGATTCCCTGTCCATCGAAGACGTGAAGCTTCTCGCCGCCGCCACCGACGCGGTGATCGACTATACCTTCACCCTGTTCGGCAAGGAAGTGAACACCGCCGATACCCGTGTGGAGTTCGAGAACGTCCAGATCGGCAACGACGCAGAGCAGCAGATCCGCTCCGCTCTGGATATCCTGACCAATTGTACTTACTTCAAGCTGGACGACTGCGGCATCGACTACGAGATCCTATCCTCGATCCGGGACGACTATCCCAACACCGAGATCGTCTGGCGCGTCCACGTCTGGGAGCGCAGCTGGCTGACGGACACCGAGGTCCTGCGGGCCGTCTACCACGTGGACGACACCAATTCCGCCCCCCTGAAATACCTGACCAAGGTCAAGTACATCGACATGGGCCACAACACGGAGATGGTGGACATCAGCTTCGTGGCCACCATGCCGGATCTGGAGATGGTGATCTTCTCCGGCGCTCCGATCGTGGACCTGACGCCCCTTGCCAGCTGCCCGAAGCTGGAGTTCCTGGAGATCGCCTGGTGCGGCCTATTGAAGGATATCAGCCCCCTTTCCGCCTGTAAAAATTTGAGATTCATCAATCTGGGCCATACCTCCGTCAAGGACCTGTCCCCCCTGGATGGACTTCCTCTGGAGCAGCTGAGCTTCGTCAATTCCGGCAACAAGGTGGGCTTCACCGCCGCTGACTGGGCCGCGATCCAGGCCAAGCACCCCGACTGCTGGATCACCTGGGAGCCCCTCCACGACTCCGGTGCCACCCCCTACAGCAAGGGCTGGCGCTACACCCAGGAGGGCGGCTACACGGCGTGCTACCGCAAGGTCCGGGACGTGTTCGAACTGGATAAGCTCACCGGCAATGCCAGCGTCAACCTCACCGGCGACGCCGCCGTGACCACCGTCACCCGGACGGTCACCGCCGACTCCATCTCTCAGCTGGACCGCTACCCCCATCTGGAGAGCGCCGATCTGTCCGGCAGCACCTGCTACGCCGCGATCGTCCAGTATATGTCCAGCCACCCCCGGGTGGACGTGGTTTTCACCGTGGACCTGGGCGGCTCCACCGTGAAGAACACCACCCGCTCCCTGACCCTGCGCTCCGGCACCTACACCTATGAGGCCCTGCGGCGGGACCTGCGCTACGTCACGGACCTGGTCCACCTGACCCTCCCGGACACCACCCTCACCGCCGCCCAGCTGGCCACCCTGCGAACAGAGTACCCCAGTCTGGACATCAACTATACCCAGGCCATCCAGACCACCGCCCCGGACGACACCGTCCGGGCGGTGGATCTTTCTTCCCAGGCGGATGTGGCTCAGATCCTGACGACCTGGCCCAACATCGCCTACGTGGAGCTGATGAAGCCCGACGGCACCACCAACTTCTCCATTTCCGATGTGAAGCAGCTCCAGCAGTCCTTCCCCTCCGTCACCTTCCACTATACCTTCCAGCTCTTCGGCAAGACCGTCTCCACCACCGATCAGCGGATCGAGTACGTAGGCACCTCCATCGGCGACCAGGGGGAGCCTCAGCTCCGGGCCGCCCTGGATATCCTGGATAACTGCACTTATTTCAAGCTGGACGGCTGCGGTCTCAGCAACGGCGTGCTCGCCAAGCTCCGGGACGACTACCCGAACACCGAGATCGTCTGGCGGATCTACGTCTGGAAGCGCAGCTGGCTGACGGACACGGAGGTGCTGCGGGCGGTATACCATGTGGACGACTCCAACAGCTATCCCTTCCGGTATCTGACCAAGGTCAAGTACATGGACCTGGGCCACAATACGGACATGGTGGATATCTCCTTCTGCGCCTATATGCCGGACCTGGAGATCGCGATCCTCTCCGGCGCACCGATCAAGGACCTGAGCCCTCTGTCGAATTGCAGGAAGCTGGAGTTCCTGGAGCTTGCCTGGTGCGGCCACATCACCGACGTGTCCCCCCTGGCGGGCTGCACCCAGCTGAAATATCTGAACGTGGGCCACAGCCGGGTCAAGGACTTCTCCTCCCTCACCGGCCTGGACTTGAAGATGCTGAGTTATGTAAACTCATCCAATCGGGTGGGATTCACAGAATACCATTGGACCGAGATCCAAGCCCAGTTCCCCACCTGCTGGATCACCTTCAACCCCCTGGCAGACAACGAGGCCACCCCCTACAGCAAAGGCTGGCGCTACACCGAAGCCGGCGGCTACACCCCCATCTACCGCAAAGCCCGGGACGTCTTCGGCTACGATTCCATGTGATCCCCACAACTACACAGATGGCACTGCTGATCATCGTCGTGGCTATCGGCTTTATCCAGCAGGTCAGCCGAAATACCCAGGATCGCAGGGGCGAGCATCGCTCGTCCGAAAGATGTATAGTATTTGAGCTTTTCCGGACGACCGATGGTCGCCCCTACGAAATACAAAAAGAGCCTGCCCCGAATTGGGCAATGTCACTTAGTTAAGGAAAGGTACGCACCGCAAGCCTCCCCTTTGAGGGGAGGTGGGCCGCCGAAGCCGGCTCGGAGGGGTGTGTGATCAGCGCAGCTGATCACCAAAAGCGTGCTATGCACGCTTTTGGAAACCCCTCAGTCAGCTTCGCTGACAGCTCCCCT
>JAFTKE010000091.1 GCA_017456045.1 Oscillospiraceae bacterium | reverse complement strand
TATGGTGGGCCGGCGAAGCCGGGTCGGAAGGGGAACGGCGAAACGTGAAGGTTTGTAGAAAGCCTGGAATGCTTATGAACTCGTAACATTTCTGCCCGCATTCCCCTTCAGTCAGAAATACCCGTACCGGGCATTTCTGACAGCTTCCCCCCGGGGCTGCGCCCGCAGGCGCGTTTCGGAGCGCAACCGGCGAAGCCGGCTCTTGGCGCGGAGATGAAGCCAAGGGCGCTGCCGCGCCGGAGGTTTTTTGACAGTCTGTCACGCCCCCGCAGATCGATCTGCGGGGGCGTCTCATATTCAGATCTCCGGCACGAAGCTGGGCATCAGCTGCAGCTTGAAGAGGTTGGCCTTATGCTTCCGGTCGATCAGCGCCTTCTTGTCAAGATCCTCCATGACCCCGGTGCGGATATACACATCCAGCTCCGCATAAGAAAAGCCCAGGTTCTCCTCATCGGTCTTGCCGCACAGCCCATCGATCGGCACCTTGTCCACCAGCACATCCGGCAGACCCAGCAGACGGCCGATCTGCTTGACCTCCGTTACCGTCAGATTGCACATAGGCGAGAAGTCACCGGCAGCATCACCATACCGGGTGGAATACCCCACCCAATCCTCGGACAGGTTGCAGGTATTCACCACCCGGCCGTTGACGGACTGGCTCACCGCATACAGCGTGGACATCCGGATCCGGGGCGGCAGATTGATCCTGGACTGATCCGACAGCGCCAGATCCTCCGGGAACGCGCGCAAGATCGCGTCCACCGTCTCCTTGATGTTCACCACACAGTGGCGGATCTGCAGATGATCCACCAGCAGCTGGGCCATATCGATATCATGCTGGACGCCCTGGGGCATCAGCACACCGATCACCCGGTCCTTACCCAGTGCCTCAACACACAGCGCGGCAGCGATCGAGCTGTCCTTACCGCCGGAGATGCCCACCACAGCGTTGCAGCCCTTGCCGTTCTCCTCAAAGAAATCCCGGATCCACTGGACGCAAGCGTCCTTCACCTTCATAGCATCGAACATAACGAAACTCCTCTACCTTATTTGACTTCCACCTGGCACATCCGCATGGTGGCCAGGGCCGCCTCGTGGGTAGCCGGTGTCACACCGGCGCAGCAGGAAGCATCCACACTGACCTGCGCCTCCGGGCACACCGCCTTGATGATCAGGGCATTGGACACCACACAGATATCCGTACACAGCCCCACCAATTCCACCTGCTCCAGCGCCTCATCCTTCCAATGGGGCCAGCCGAAGTTGGGCTTGTCGATGATCTTGCAACCCTCGATATACAGCCCCTGGGCGATCTGCCAGCCCTGAGAGCCCTTGATACAATGCTCCACCGGCAGCTTCTTCCCTTCCGGGGTCTGGAGATAGTTTTCCCCGTGGGTATCTCGAGTATAAATGATCTCATCGCCCCGTTCGTGATAAGCACGGATCTTCTCCCGCACCTTGGGCACGATCGCCACAGCCTCCGGTGTCCCCAGGGCCATATCGATGAAATCGTTCTGCATATCCACCACGATCAGTGTCTTTTTCATGCTCGTTCCCCCGCTCAGCCCCGCATGGCCCTCTTCCGGGCGATGTTGATCGGACCCTCAGACATCTTATTGATCCACGCCAGGCTCTTGCCGCAGCCATAGGCCACGCAGGAGCTGGGATCGTCCGCCAGCGTACACAGGATGCCGGTCCGCTCGGTGAGCAGCTTGTCCATGCCCCACAGCTGGCTCCCGCCACCGGTGAGGGTGATGCCGTTCTCGGAGATATCGCTGACCAGCTCCGGCGAAGAGTTCTCCAGCACCGACAGCACCTCGTCGGCGATCTGCCGGGCGGGCCGCCGCAGCACCTCCGCGATCTCCCCAGAGGACAACACCAGCTCCTTGGGCATACCGGACTTCACGTCCCGCCCCTTCACGTTCATGGTCACTTCCTCCGGCCGGTCATGGACGCAGCCGATCTTGATCTTGATATCCTCCGCCATGGTCTGACCGATCACCACACCGTGACGCCGCCGCACATGACGACCGATCGCCTCATCGAAGCTGTCGCCCGCCACCTTGATGGAGGAGGACGCCGCAACTCCATTGAGGCTCAGCACCGCCACATCCGTGGTGCCGCTTCCGATGTCCACTATCATATGCCCATTGGGACCGCTGATATCCAGCCCCGCTCCCAGAGCGGCAGCCAGCGGCTCCTCGATCAGATACACCCGTCGGGCACCCGCCTCGATCGCCGCGTTGATCACGGTCCGCTCTTCAACTTCCGTCACGCCACTGGGGACACAGATGATCACACGGGGCTTGGGGGTGAACAGATTGGACTTGCTCACCTCCCGGAACAGCTCCTGGAGCATCCGCACCGTCATCTCATGATCGGAGATCACGCCGCCCTTCAGTGGCCGCATAGCCACCACATTGCCGGGAGTCCTTCCCAGCATGTTCCGGGCCGCCGCGCCCACCTCCAGGATCTTGGCCGTATTCTTATCCAGCGCCACCACGGAGGGTTCCCGTACCGCGACGCCCTGTCCATCCACGTAGATCAGCACGTTGGCCGTGCCCAGATCCACACCCAGATCATTAGAAAAAAACTTCATATCTATCCACCCATCTCAAGTCTTCTTGTCTCTGGCAGAAGCCAGGGCGGCACCATGTACCTCCCGTGCGCCTGCCGTCAGCAGCATCCTGGCACATTCGCCCATGGTAGCGCCGGTGGTGATCACATCGTCCAGGATCAGCACCCGTTTCCCAGCGAACCGCTCCGGGCGTACCGCCTTGTACGCGCCCAGCACGTTGGCCCGCCTTTGTGCAGGCCCCTTGATCCCGGACTGGGGCGGATCATGCCGGACCCTTTTCAGGCACCGCACCGCCTCGACCCCCAGCTCTTTCCCCACAGCCTTGGCCAGCAGCTCCACCTGATCGTAGCCCCGACGCAAGCGCCTGCGCCTGCTGATCGGGACCCAGGTCAGCACATCGAAGCCGATCTCCTGCCGCTGGATCTTCATTGCCAGGAGCCGTCCGAAGCCGGAGGCATAATGCCGTCTGCCATAGAATTTGTATCGCAGCACGCTGCCGCGCACCATATCACCATAATGCCACAAAGCGGTCCAGCTGTCAAGGAATTGGATCCTATCCCGGCTATTTCCCTGCTCCTCCACCTGCGCCCTGCACCCATGGCAAAGATCCATCTCCTCCTTCGCCAGGATGCTCCGGCACAGCACACATTTGGAGGGGAACAGCAACTCCAGCAGCTTCTTCATCGCACCTTCTCCTGTAACCGCAGCTTCAGCCCCGTATACCGCCGCCCCACCTTGGCGTTTTGCACCATGGTGGCGATGGTCTGCTCCTGACCCACGATGATCAGCAGTTCCCTGGCCCGGGTGATGGCGGTGTACAGGATGCTCCGGTTCAGCAGATACGGCGAACCGTTCCAGGCAGCCAGCACCACACATCGATATTCGCTTCCCTGGCTTTTATGTACCGTCATGGCGAACGCCGGCTCCAGCTCGCTCAGCTGCTGGAAATCGTAATCCACCTCCCGGTCATCGTAGACCACGGTCATCTGCTCCATGTTGGAGTCGATGGACTTGACGATACCCACATCTCCGTTGAACACACCGGTACCCACAGCGCTTCCGTCGCATTTCTTCCACATGATGTCGTAATCGTTTCGGATCTGCATCACCCGGTCCCCTTCCCGGAAGGTGACCTCCCCCATTTGACGTTCCTTTTTGGCAGGAGACGCTGGGTTGAGCCCGGTCTGCAGCAGCTTGTTCAGGCTCCCGGTGCCCACGCCCCCCTTTCGGGTAGGAGTCAACACCTGGATCTGATCCGAAGGGATCCCCATATTTTGAGGCAGCCGCCGGGCGCACAGGTCTGCGATGGTCTGGCTCACCTCCTGCTCATTGCGGCAGGGCAGGAAGAAGAAGTCGTTTTTCCGGTCCCGCAGCTGGGGCATCTGCCCGCCGTTGACCCGGTGGGCGTTCATGACGATCAAGCTCTGCTGAGCCTGACGGAACACCTCCGTCAGCCGCACTGCCTTCAAGGTCTGGCTGCGGAGCATATCGCTGAAGGGAGACCCCGGCCCCACCGGCGGCAGCTGATCGGGATCGCCCACCAGCACCAGCCGCTTCCCTGGTGCCACCGCCTTCATCAGGCTGTGCAGCAGCAGGATGTCCACCATGGACATCTCGTCCACGATCACCGCATCCGCCTTCAGCGGATCGTCCTCATCCTTCAAAAACACCATCTGTCCCGTGCTTTGATCGATCGACGCCTCCAGCAGCCGATGGATCGTGGAAGCCTCTTCCCCGGTCACCTCCGTCAGCCGCTTCGCCGCCCGCCCAGTGGGCGCAGCCAGAACACATTTCAGCCCCATCTGACCGTACAGGGACAATATCCCCCGTAATATCGTGGTCTTACCTGTGCCGGGACCGCCGGTGATCAACAAAAGGCCACTGCCCGCAGCCATGGAGATCGCGTCGCACTGCTGAGGAGAATACTCCACGCCACTTTCCCGGGCCGCCAGGCGCACCATGTTAGATAGCCCCTTGGGCTCCGGTATGGTCATGTCAGACATCTCCCGCAGGCGTCGGGCACAGTAGACCTCCGCTCGGTATAGCTCCGGAAGGTACACCACTTCGATCCCCGCAAGGGTCCCCGGAACCAGTCGCTCCGCTTCCACCAGCCGACTGACCCCCTCCTGGATGACCTCCGGCTCCAGGGTCAGCAGCTGGGCAGTGGCACCCACCAGCTTCTCCAGAGGCAGGAAGCTGTGCCCGGCGGACAGGTTGTACCGTGCTTCGAACACGATCCCAGCCTCCACCCGGCGCCTATCCTCCCCCGACACGCCCAGCTCGATCGCGAACCGGTCCACAGCGGCGAAGGGCGCTTCCAGCCCCTCGTCCATCAGAAGATACGGGTCATCATATAATAGCTCCATGGCCTGCTCGCCGTAGAGCTTGTACACCTGGACCGCCAGCTCCGCCGGCAGCTGATGCAGCGCGAAAAACTCCAAAAGCTGCCGCAGGCCCACCCGCAGCCGGAACTCCTCACCGATGGCCTTGGCCTTGGCCGCCGAGATCCCTGGCACCTCCGCCAGTCTCGACGGCTCCAGTTCCATGACCTTCAGGGTCTGGTCCCCGAACCGCTCCACTATCCTGGCAGCTGTCTTAGGCCCGATGCCCTTGACCACCCGGCTGGATAGATACCCCAGGATCTCCGTCTTAGTCTGGGGCATCAGCCGCTCCAGGAATTCCGCTTCGAACTGCTTGCCATAGCTTTGATGGCTGCTCCAGCGGCCGGTGACCATGAGCCGCTCCCCCACAGCAGGGAGGGGGATGGTCCCCACCACCGTCACAGCCTCGCCGCCCTGGCACCGCAGCCGCAGCACCGCATAGCCATTGTCATAATTTTGGAACACCACGGCCCCCACTGTACCCTGTAACACTTCTAGATCAGTCAAATCCAGTCCTCTCCCGTTCCAGTCTCTCTACGATCTGCGCCATAGGGCAGCATTCCACATCCAGCCGCCTTGCCCAGGCTTCTTCCAGGTCCACCATGATCAGCGGACACCGCACCAGCCCCAGATCCTGAAGCCATCCATGCTGCCGGACTACCGCCTCCGCATCCTGAGGATGCAGACAGACCATCACCGTCCCCTTCGTTCCGGTCAATAGGAAACCGAACAGCACCCACAGCACACATAGCGCCCCAAAGGCCGCCAAGATCACCAGCAACCAGATCATACGCTCCACCTCAGTACAGCATATGCCCCAGAAGCCCCATTCGTTCTCTATATCATACAATATTTCCCCACCAAAGAAAAGAGGAAACTTCCCCATCCCAAGAAAGAATTTCTTCCTCCCTGTATGGGCTGAGCCCCCTGGCGGAGGGAGTCCCAATGATCCGTACCACACCTCCTGACGATGATCCATATTTATCCACGAGCTGGACGCCCCACATGACCGATTCGTCACACCAGTGTCAGTCGATACCTCAAACATTTTGCAAATTTTAACGGATCTGCCTTGAATCTTTGGCATATATCGGGTATAATGACTAATGGTTATGGGCATCCAGCCCTTAAGGAGCATCTTACATGAAAGATCTGCCTCTTCTCATCTGGCTGACCCAGCTGGGCTTCTCCGTCGCTGGCCCACCGGTGGTATGTATCCTGCTGGCCGTCTGGCTGCGCGATCACTTTTCCCTGGGTAGCTGGGTCGTCTGGGCAGGAGCCCTCCTCGGCATCGTCCTGGCGATCGATGGCCTTCGCACCTCGCTGAAGACCATGTCCCGCCTGTCCCGCAGGAAAAAGGACGACCAGCCCCCTCCCGTATCCTTCAACGACCACGACTGAATCTGGAGGTACACATGGATCCCCGAAAATTCATCCTTCGAGAAACGCTGTTCCTGATCCTCGGCCAGGTGCTGTGCA
This sequence comes from Oscillospiraceae bacterium, assembly GCA_017456045.1. Lineage (GTDB taxonomy): Bacteria > Bacillota > Clostridia > Oscillospirales > Oscillospiraceae > Faecousia. The sequence continues at coordinate 1,339 of JAFTKE010000091.1, read as the reverse complement.
TCGCCGCCATGATCGGAGTCTTCGCCCTGTTGGGGCATCTGGACTATAAGGTCATCCTGGGCGGTATCATCGGCGGCATCCTTGCCGTGGGGAATTTCTTCTTCATGGCGATCGTCTCCGATGCCGCCGCCGACAAAGCCAAAGAGCAGGACGTGAAGACAGGCTCCGCCTTCATGAAGACCTCCTACCGGATGCGTCTCGTGGTGCTGGGCGTACTGCTGTTCGTCTTCGCCAAGAGCGGCCACTGTAACATCCTGGCCTTGGCCTGTCCCCTGTTCTTCGTTTTCCCGATCATCATGGTGATCGAGTTCTTCAGAAAGGCAGGTGGCACCAAAGCATGACCATCGATGTGACCGGCCCCTTCGTATATTTCGTGATCCCCATCTTCGGCGGCATCCCGATCACCCAGACCACCGTCTCCTCCGTGATCGTGACGATCCTGCTGTGCACGGCCTTCATCCTTCTGGGCAGGAACCTTACCAAGCGTCCCAGCGGCCGACAGGTCCTGGTGGAAAAGGGCGTTACCATGATCACCAACCTGACCGTCTCCGCCATGGGCGCTCACAACATCCACTGGACCCCCTTCATGGGCTGCCTGTTCCTGTGTAGCATCTGCGGAAGCTATATCGGCCTGACCGGCTTCCTTCGTTCCGCCACCGCTGACATCAACTGTACCGCCGTATGGGCCCTGATGGTGTCCTTCATCATCTGGTTCAACAACATCAAAAAGGACGGCGTGGGCAATTTCCTCAAGGGCTATATCAACCCCATGAACATCATCTCCGATGTAGCTCAGCCCCTGTCCATGTCCTTCCGTCATTTCAGCAACGTCTCCGTGGGCGGCATCATCTCCGCGATCGTCTACGCGGCGCTGACCCTGCTGTCCACCATCGTGTGCGAGCTGGTATCCTCTGCGGGCTGGCTCACCGGAGCGGCATTGACGTTGGCAGGCATCCTGATGATCCTCTTCTGGGCGCGCAAGCGCAAGAAGATCGGCTCCATCATCCTGTCCGCCGCCACGCTGATGATCGGCGTGTTCGGTCTGCTGCAGGCCCTCGGCATCCTGTCCGGGGTCCCCTTCTTCACGTATGGCATCCCCGCGGTGCTGTCGCTTTACTTCGATCTTTTCTCCGGCTTCATCCAGGCCCTGGTGTTCACCCTGCTTTCCATGGTGTATATCGCAGGCTCCCTGCCCGAGCCGGAAAGCGCCGAAGAGACCCTCTCCGGCACTTGACATCGATGATCACGTCATTCCGAGACCAGTCCGCACATTGATGTCATTAAGCGCACCCCAAGGCTCCCCTCGCAGGGGAGCTGTCAGCGAAGCTGACTGAGGGGT
>JAFTKE010000090.1 GCA_017456045.1 Oscillospiraceae bacterium | reverse complement strand
GACCGTGATAGTGGTGGAGCGTTGGCTTTGTTCGATCGGCTCTATGCGGAAGGGAAGGATCTCGGCGCCATGCTGGACGAGTTGGCCTGCTTGGCGAGGGATCTGATGGTCCTTCAGACTGCCGGAGATGCAGGGCTGACCTTGTTATCCGGTGTCGCCACAGACCGGGAGGCCAGTGGGCTGGCAGGGCGTTTCTCCAGTGGTGAATTGGTCAGGATGATGGGCGTCATCCAGCAAACGATGGCTGGGTTCACCAGAAGTGCCAGCAGGCGGATGGATGCGGAGCTATGTATCCTTTCTCTTTGCCGGCCGGAGCTGGCACTGGATGCGGAAAGCCTGAACGCGAGATTGACTCGCTTGGAGGAACAGATCAAGAGTGGTGTCCTCGTGGCTGCGCCTATGGGGAAAGCAGCGGTGCAGCCGGTGACAGCCCCGGAGGATGACTACGATCTTCCGCCTGTTCCCGATGATGACGATGCGCCACCTCCACCGGAAGAGGAGCCTGCGGCACCTGCTCCGGTAGGGTTTTGGATGGATCTTGCTACTTCCATCCGCAAAGAACTTCGTCCACCGGCATCTGGGTTTTTTGCCCCTACGCCCAGCGCGCCGGTACAGGGAGTCTTGAAAGGAGACCAAGTGGTCCTCCAGTGCGCCAATTCCTTTACGAAAGAAATGGTAGATAAACCCGCCATCCTTGAGATGGTCGCCAGGAAAGCCTCCGCTCAGTTGGGGCGTCCTGTTACAGTCAAGGTGGTGGATCGCTCCGGAAAACTGGAGGACGACAGCAAGATGGATCGTTTGTTGTCCTTTGGGAGAGCGCATCCCGATATCGTGAAGATCAAAGAATAAATCATAGAATGGAGTAAGATGATCATGGCAAAAGGTGGATTTCGCGGTGGCATGCCCGGTGGCATGAACCAAATGCAGATGATGAAGCAGGCACAGAAGATGCAGCAGGAACTGCTGCGGATGCAGGAGGAGCAGGAGAACAAGACCTACTCTGCTAAGTCCGGCGGCGGTATGGTGGAGGCCACGGTCAATGGCAAGCATGAGCTGGTGGGCCTTACGATCGATCCGGAGGCTGTGGATCCTGATGATGTGGAGATGCTGCAGGATATGGTGATCGCTGCTGTCAACGAGGCGATGCGTACCGCAGACGCAGAAGCGGCTCAGAATATGTCCCGACTGACCGGGGGCATGAATCTGGGCGGGCTGTTCTAAGGGGGCACCATGCAGTATTTCCCCGCTGCGATACAGGAGCTGGCGGATCGCTTCGCCAGATTGCCTGGTATCGGAGGAAAAACAGCTCAGCGTCTGGCGTTCCATGTATTGGAGATGCCTCTGGAGGATGCACAAGGCTTCGCTGACGCGATCCTTGCGGCCAAAAGCCAGATCCATACCTGTCCCATGTGCCACGATCTGACGGACCGGGATCTTTGCCCTATCTGTAGTGACGAGATGCGCGATCAAAGCCAGATCTGTGTGGTGGCAGAACCCAGGGACGTGATCGCTATGGAACGCAGCCGGGAGTACCGGGGCGTTTACCATGTGCTGCATGGTGTGATCTCTCCGCTGAACCATGTGACACAGGATGATATCAAGATCCGTGAGCTTCTCCAGCGTGTTGCGTCCGGTCGTGTGCGTGAGGTGATCATGGCCACCAACCCCGACACAGAGGGGGAGGCGACAGCGATGTACATCTCCAGGCTCCTTCGTCCCATGGAGATCCGGGTGACACGGCTTGCCTACGGAGTCCCGGTGGGAAGCCAGTTGGAGTATGCTGATGAAGTCACCCTTTCCCGCGCGCTGGAAGGCAGACAAGAGATATGAACGATTTGATTTCTATTTTGTTCCATTATATTTTTGTTGCCTTCTGATGTCTGATATGTTATAATCATTATAATATGATGACAGGCGGGGTCCTTCATGGAACAGCAGGAAAAATACTATCTTCATATCTCCGATCGACCGGTGTTCAAACTGGTCGGGATGGTAGCGACTGTGCTATCGTTCGTTGCTGGATATTTTCTATTCGTTTTTGTGTTAGGTATCGAAGATAACTGTCTTATCAGCCTGATCTTCCCCTGTTTGATGGTGGTGGTTTGGGAATCTATCAAGCATCGCCATTTTTGGATCCTTTGGATGATAGGCTCCTGTGTTTGTCTCATCCTGCTTTCGGTATTTTCTGGTTCTGTGATGGTGATGACGATCCTGGTCAGTATCTACTGGGCTTATAGTCTTGGTATTTGCTGCTGGCTGATCATGGCCTGTTCCAGAGCAGAATTCAGATCCCGGGAACGGGAAAAGGAGGGGCACGTCATGGAGATCGCCATCGATGACCCTGTGAAGGATGCCTTTTTGGAAAAGTTATTCGAAGAATGAGAAACGTCGCGGAACGATCCAGTGTTCCGCGACGTTTTTTATCCATGGCTCAAAGTTTCGTGTAGGTCTTGTCTAAGAAGCGCTGGCTGGAAACGATGCACCGTTTGTGGATCCCTTCTCCAATGATACCGGCTTCGTCCCAGGCAGTGACTTTGAAGGTGACGATCTTACCGTCGACAGCGGTCACCTCTGCTTCTGCCCGGACCTCTAGACCTACGGGCGTGGCAGAGACGTGGGAGATCTGGAGATAGGTGCCAACGCTGGTCTTATCGTCCCCGAGGGCAGGCCCGATCGCTTCGCATGCAGCGCCTTCCATCAATGCTACCATACAGGGCGTCGCGTAGACCAACAGAGAGCCTGAACCGACCTGGGCCGCAGTATCCTCTTTCTCCACCAATGTGGACGTTTCGCCTTTCATTCCGATCGTGATATCCATGTCCGATCCTCCTTGTTTTTTCAACAATATAGCTTATGGATGACGATATGTCAATAAAGGGATTGATATTTCCGCATGGATGGTCTATAATGGATACAAATTTATCGAAAGAGGGGCTTCTTATGAAAGTCTATGACAAGATCAATCTTACGATGCTCTGCGATTTCTATGAGCTTACTATGGCTCATGGCTATTTTGAGCATGGCTACAAGGACAGGATCACGTATTTCGACCTGTTCTACCGTCGTTGTCCCGATGGCGGCGGGTTCGCCATCGCTGCTGGCCTGGAGCAGATCATCGAGTACATCCAGGAGCTGCGCTTTGAACCGGAGGACATCGAGTACCTGCGGAGCAGGAAGCTGTTCAGCGAAGAGTTCTTGCGGTATCTGGCAGATTTCAAATTCACAGGCGACATTTGGGCCGTTCCCGAAGGGACACCTGTGTTCCCGAAAGAGCCTATCATCACGGTCCGGGCCCCTGCGATCCAGGCTCAGTTGATCGAGACCTTCCTTTTGCTGTCTGTCAACCATCAGAGCCTGATCGCGACGAAGGCCAACCGCGTCGTTCGTGCTGCTCAGGGACGGACCGTTTTGGAATTCGGTTCTCGCCGCGCTCAGGGCGCGGATGCGGCGATGCTGGGCGCGCGGGCGGCCTATATCGGCGGATGCGACGGCACGGCCTGTACCATATCCGATCAGCTTTTCGGCGTCCATGCCGGAGGCACCATGGCCCATGCTTGGGTCCAGATGTTCGATACGGAGTATGAAGCGTTCAAGACCTACTGTCAGATGTATCCCAATAACGCGACCTTGTTGGTGGATACATATAATACCCTTAAATCCGGTGTCCCCAATGCGATCCGTGTATTCGATGAGGTGCTGAAGCCTTTGGGCATCACCAAGTGCGGCATCCGTCTTGATTCCGGAGATATGGCTTATTTGAGCCAGAAGGCACGTAAGATGCTGGACGATGCGGGTTGGACGGAGTGCGAGATCTCGGTCTCCAATTCTCTGGATGAGTACATCATCCAGGATCTGCTGCGTCAGGGTGCGAAGATCGATATGTTCGGTGTAGGCGAGAGATTGATCACCGCACGTTCGGAGCCGGTTTTTGGTGGCGTATATAAGCTCACAGCGATCGAGCAGGAGGATGGTACCATCGTTCCCAAGATCAAGATCTCTGAGAACGTGGGTAAGATCACCAACCCCCACTACAAGAAACTGTATCGCTTTTACGGCAATGATACCGGTAAGGCGATCGCGGATTATCTTTGTGTTTACGATGAGACTGTGGACGACAGCAAGGATCTGGAGATCTTCGATCCGGAGGCCACCTGGAAGACCAAAAGGGTCTATGATTTCACTGCAAAAGAGCTGCAGGTCCCGATCTTCCTGGGAGGCGAGCTGGTGTATCAGTGCCCCAGCTTGCAGGAGGTCCGCAAGTATTGTCTCGAGCAGGTGGACAGCCTTTGGGATGAGGTCAAACGCTTCGACAATCCCCATGACTATTATGTGGACCTGTCCCAGAAGCTGTGGGACATCAAGTACGGTCTGCTGAAGAAGAACAGCAAGGCATGAGGAGGAACGCGTCGAAAAAGATCGCCTTTGGCGGTATGATGGCTGCGTTGGCCGTGGTGATCATGAGTTTCGGTACTCTGATCCCCATCGCCACATTCATTTGTCCCATGCTTTGTATGCTCCTGCTGCGCTTCGTTTTGGGCATCGCCGGTACGAAGATCGGCTGGGCGTGGTATGTCGCTGTGGCGATCTTGTCACTGCTTTTGGCACCGGACAAGGAAGCATGTGCGGTATTCGTGTTCTTTGGGTATTATCCGATCGTGAAGCCGTGGCTGGATCGGCGGCGCTTCTGTGTGCTTTGGAAGCTCGTGCTATTCAATGTCTCCATATTCGCTATGTATGGACTTCTGATCTATCTGCTGGGATTGGAGCAGGTGGCATCTGATCTTCGGGAGGCTGGGACGGTCATGACCGTAGTTACATTGATCCTGGGCAATGTTACACTGTTCATAGTGGATGCGCTTCTTGGCAGAGCGCCCATGAAGGTGGAGAAGGACAGATGAAAAGTTGGAAGCTGTACATCCTTCGCTGTGGCGATGGTACTTTATATACTGGGATCGCTGTTGATGTTGAAGCACGACTGGAAGTCCACCGAAGCGGTAAGGGCGCGAAATACACTCGCGGAAGAGGTCCACTGGAGTTGGTCTACACAGAAGATTGCGGGACCCATTCTGATGCGCTGAAACGGGAGTATGCGATAAAAGCCTTGACGAGAGAAGAGAAAGAACGACTTTGCGGTATATGATGATCCCCCTCCGAAGTGTCGGAGGGGGATATCTTTGCATCAGAGAGTGACGAGACCGGCGTCCACCATTTTTTGGAGGCTCATGAGGATGCCCAGCTTGGCGTGAGCCCAAGTGAGCCCGCCTTGGAAGTAGACGGCGTAGGGGCTTCGGATGGGGCCATCGGCGGACAGCTCCATGGTGGAGCCCTGGACGAAGGCACCGGCGGCCATGATGACTTGTGAGTCGTAGCCGGGCATATCACCGGGGATCGGATCGACATAAGAATCTACAGGTGCGGCAGCCTGGATGCCCTTGCAGAAGGCGACCATGGCCTTTTCGCTGCCCAGTTCTACGGCCTGGATGATGTCGTGCCTGGACTCGGTGGCGTTGGGGACGCACTTGAAGCCCAGCGGCTCATAGAGATTGGCCGCGAAGATCGCGCCCTTCTCCGCACCGGCTATCACGGTGGGGGAGAGGAAGAACCCCTGATACAAAGAGGGCATCAGACCCAGATTGGCACCTACCTCCTGGCCCAGTCCAGGGGCGGAGAGACGATAGGCGCAACGGTCCACGCACTGCTTCGTTCCGGCGATATAGCCGCCGATGGGAGCAAGACCGCCGCCGGGGTTCTTGATCAGGCTGCCCACCACCATATCTGCACCCACGTCGGAGGGCTCGATGGTCTCCACGAATTCGCCGTAGCAGTTGTCCACCATCACGATCACATCGGGCTTGATGGACTTGCAGAAGCTGATCAGCTCACCGATCTGGGATACGGAGAAGGTGGGACGGGTGGCGTAGCCCTTAGAACGCTGAATGGCGATCAGCTTGGTCTTCTCATTGATAGCGGCACGGATCGCGTCATAGTCGAAGCTGCCGTCTTCCTTCAGGTCTGCCTGACGGTAGCTGACCCCGTATTCTGCCAGAGAGCATGGGCTTGGGCGGATGCCGATCACCTCCTGCAGCGTGTCATAGGGCAGGCCAACAGGGGATAACAGCTCGTCGCCGGGCAGTAGGTTGGCAGACAGGGCGATGGTCAGGGCATGGGTGCCGCAGGTGATCTGGGGACGGACCAGTGCCGCTTCGGTGTGGAACACGTCGGCGTAGACCTTCTCCAGATTGTCTCTGCCCACGTCGTCGTAACCATAGCCAGTGGTGGCGGCGAAGCAGCCAGCACTGACCTTGTTCTTCTGCATGGCGGACAGGACCTTGGCCTGATTGTACTCCGCGATCTTATCGATGGCATCGAACCGGTCCCGGATCTTCGCCAGGGTCTTTTCGCCGTATCCATACACAGCAGGGGAGATCCCCATGGACTGATAAAGCTGCAATAATTCTTCCATCATATATCCCTCTATTTATATTTTCGTTTCCAAGATACTATCAGAAACTGCCTTGACTGTCAAGTCTTAGGAGGCTGCCATCCATGGGTATGCGTGCCTTGGTGATCTCTGAGAAAAAACAACAGTTCGATCAGGGCTTTGTGGTAGGGGATGAACCTGCCGTCGTCGATCATGGAAAGGATCTCCTCCTTGCTTGCCCATTTCGCAGCCTGCACTTCCTCATATTGGAGGTGCAGCTCAGAGAGGTCCAGATCCCTGATCAGGATGTAGTGGTCATCGAATCCGCCGCGGAAGGCGATGCTGGCAGCAGGGACGGTATCCTGCAGGTCTGCGATCACGCCCAGCTCTTCCTCCAGTTCCCGTTCCGCACCTGTCTGGCTGGTTTCGCCGCTGGTAACGGAACCGCCTACGGACAGGTCCCACATGTTGCTCCAGTCATCTTTGAAGGTTTGACGCTGCTGGATCAGCAGCTGCCCTTGGGTGTTGAAGATCGAGATATGTATCACCAGACGATAGCGGTGGGGTGGCGTGGGGGTCCCACGGAGCATCGTTTCGCCGGTGGGACATCGTTGCGCGTCATAAAGATCGAATGTTTCCATGATGCACCTCACATAGTTCAGGGAGGGACGAGCCCTCCCTGGATCGATATCAGTCTCTACGTCTTCTTCCGCCGAAGATCATGATCAGACGCAGCAGCTGTGCCAATGACACAGCGGTGGCTGCCACATAGGTCAATGCCGCGGCAGTCAGCGTCTTACGGGCGCCGGTCTGCTCTTCTTTGGTCAGGATATCGCTGTCTGCGATAGCTCGCATGGCCCGATGGCTGGCGTTGAACTCCACAGGCAGCGTCACCAACTGGAACACGAGAGACAGTCCAAAAGCGGCGATCCCCAGATACACGAACATATAGGACATCTCACCTAAATAGGAGAGCAGAAGACCAAGAAGGATCAGGGGCATGGCTAGCTTGGAACCGATGTTGGTGATCGGGATGATCGCGGCGCGGAGCTTGATGGGCGCGTAATGCTGGGCATACTGGACGGCGTGACCGGCTTCGTGACAAGCAACGCCTATGGCAGCAGTCGAGGTGGAATCGTGGACACTGTCGGACAAGCGGATCACGTTGGAGGTTGGATCGAAATGGTCCGTCAGGTCACCACTGACTCGCTCGATCCTCACACCGTGGACACCATTGGCTGCCAGCACACGTCGAGCGGCATCGGCACCGGTGATCCGGCGGGAGGAGAATTGCTGCGAATAACGTTTGAAGGTGCTTTTGACATTGAAACTAGCCCAAAGCGCCAGTAAGACGCAGGGGAGGACCAGCACGACATAGGTCATGTCGAAGCCATAATAGTAATACATGCTTACCTCCTTGGATGATCAGATGCCCTCCGGTCCCATGGCATCATGGAGGGTGTCGGTGATGGCGCCACGGAAGATGCTCCATGCCTGGCTATGGAGAGTCTGGAGCGCTCCGGCGGACATATTCACCGGTACCTTGCCGGGCATGAACAGATCTTGGTCGAAAATGAACTTCACTTCGTTATCGGGCTTGCCATTCCGCTTGATCAGACCGGGGCCGGCGTGGATCTTGACCTTACATCCACCCCGGATGGTCAGCTCCGCCTCCACGCTGCTGCGTGCGACAGATGCTTCCTGGATGTCCTCATCAGCCAGAAGCGTCAGGTAAGTCGGGGCGATCAGGTCACGGAAGGGGACGCCCTCCAGTTCCAGAGATCTACGGGAGAAGAAGTTGAGATAGCGAAGTCCGACACGCTCGAAATAGGCAGGCTTATAAGTCTTGATCAGGGCGACCAAAGGCTTATCCAGCTTGCGGGTGAAATCCTCCCAGCAGGTATAACGGGAACAGGATAACGAAATGAATCGGCTGGTCAGGTTCACTCGCCAGACGCCATCGGCGGACACGAATTGATGGTTGATGGTCTGAGGTTGGTTTTCCAGCGTCAGATTGCCGGGTGTCCCGGTGATCTTGGGTGCAGGGGATTCCTTGCGCATGGAATACTGGGGATACTCATCCCGGATCTCTTCCTGGAACTGAGCCGGGATATTGGCTGCGATCGTCAGGATCTCAGGGAATCGAAGCTGGCAGATCACATCGCCCAGCTGGCTGTTGTTATAGGTGCAACGAGGCTCTTTTGAAAACATAGTATCACTCTTTCTTATATCATATGCTTAACATTATATCTTGAAACCTGGAAAAAGCAAGTACTCTTCGTGGGGTCATCACATCAAAACAGTGAAGTAAGTGTAAACTTATAGTATGGTGTGTGCTGAGCAGGAGCGTCCTGGTCATACGATCGGGAAATAGACCTTGCGTGGAACGGCGGTTTATGATAAAATCAGACCATAACAACCTGTGGAGGTCCTTATGAATTTCGCCACGATCAAGAATTGCGATATCGCTAACGGGCCGGGGGTGCGGGTCAGTCTGTTCGTTTCCGGATGTACGCATCATTGCAAAGGGTGCTTCAATGAAGTCGCATGGGACTTTGAGTATGGTGGACCGTTCACGCAGGAGACGGTGGATCTGATCTTACGGATGCTTTCCCCGGACTATATCCAGGGGCTGACGCTTCTCGGGGGAGAGCCTTTCGAGCCGCAGAACCAGGGCGCTGTCCTGGATCTTGTCAGGCAAGTAAGAAAGCAGTATCCGCAGAAGTCCGTTTGGGCTTATTCCGGATATCTTTTCGATAAGGATATCTTACCTGGACGTTTAGGAGATCGCGCTGTGACGCAGGAACTGGTGGGACTTCTGGATGTGCTCGTGGATGGCCCCTTCGTGGAAAGCCAAAAGGATCTGTCTCTTCGCTTCCGGGGCTCCCGGAACCAACGACTGATCGATGTTCCGGCATCGCTGCGAGCGGGGCACGTCATCCTCTGGAAAGACCAACAGGAAATAGAAATGGAGAAGAAATGATGGAACATATCAAAGTGAGAAGGATCCGTCCCTCCGCTAAGATCCCGACTTACGGCAGTACAGAGGCGGCCGGGGCAGATCTCTACGCATGCCTTGATGCTCCGGTGACGATCCAGGCTGGCGCAGATGCGTGGATCCCTACCGGTATCGCGATCGAGGTGCCCAAGAGCCATGCGGGTCTGATCTATGCCAGATCCGGACTCGCTTGCAAGCGAGGATTGGCGCCTGCTAATAAGGTCGGCGTCGTGGACAGCGATTATCGGGGGGAGGTCGTGGTGGTGCTTCATAACCATAGCGCCGCCTCTCAAACGGTGACCGACGGTGAGCGGATAGCACAGATGGTGATCACCCCAGTGGTCACACCGGCTTATCTGGAGGTGGAAGAGCTATCGGATTCACAACGTGGGACCGGAGGTTTTGGGTCTACTGGTGTTTGATTTGGAAGTTGGACACGATATTCCCCACGGGTGGATGAAATTTCGTCATTTTGTGACTATACTTTTGCACGGATCTTTCGTATAATTTACATAGCCTTTACAAAGGCGGTAAACTAGTAGATATAGGAGTTTCGATATGAGTACTATGGATATCGTTGGCGCCTTGATCACGCTATTGGGTGGTCTTGCTATGTTCCTCTATGGCATCGAGGTCATGGGCGATGGCTTGAAGAACAGTTCCGGTGCCGCGTTGAAGCGTGTTCTGGAAAAAGTCACCGGCAATGTGGTCATGGGCGTCCTGACCGGTACGTTGGTCACAGCTGTGATCCAAAGCTCAACTGCGACCATCGTCTTGACTGTCGCTTTGATCGGAGCGGGCGTGCTCAACCTGAAGCAGGCCGTTTCCATCGTCATGGGTGCTAACATCGGCACTACCATCACGGCCCAGATCATCCGATTGGGTTCCATCGATGCCGGTGACAACTGGCTTCTTTGGCTTTTCGACACTGATACGCTGGCTCCCATCGCATTGCTGATCGGTATCGTCCTTTTGATGTTCATCAAATCCAAGAAGGCGAAGCCCATCGGTGATATCTGCATCGGCTTCGGTGTCCTGTTCATCGGTCTGAATCTGATGACCCAAGGTGTGGAGCCTCTGGTCGGGACCGACGCCTTCACCACCTTCCTTGGTTTCGTCCAGAATCCCTTCGTTGGTATCCTCTTTGGTCTGGTGCTGACTGTGATCGTCCAGAGCTCTTCCGCGACGGTGGGTATGCTCCAAACGGTGGCCTCGGTCCCTGGGTCTGGTATCACCTTCGCTATGACATATCCCATCATCATGGGCATCAATCTTGGCACCTGCGTTACCACGGCGATGGTATGCTCTATCGGTTCTTCCAAGGATGCCAAGCGTACCGGCGTGGTCCACATCGTGTTCAATACCATCGGCACGATCTTGTTCATGATCGTTATGAGCATCCTCCAAGCCAATGATGTTTGGGGCGAAGGCTTCTGGCAGATGACCGCTGATAGCGGTGTCATCGCCAATTTCCAGACCATCTTCAATCTGGTCACTGCCATCATCCTGATCCCCTTTGCTGGCTGGCTGGTGAAGCTTTCCATGGTCATCGTCAAGGAGGACAAGGAGAAGGCCCAGCGCCATCCTGAACTCCATACTCTGGATGAGAAGCTGTATATCTCTCCTGCAGTCGCTGTGGCGGAGGGCACCAAGGCGGTCGCTGCCATGGGTGGTATCGCACGTGATAATTTTGCCAAGGGCAGTGAACTTCTGGTCCATTACGATGAGGCCAGAGTCCCTGAGATCGATGAAGATGAGAATTGTTTGGATACCTTTGCTGATCGGGCCGACCGTTACCTGATCGGTCTGAGCAAGGTGGTCGAGTCTGAGGTCGATGATCGACAGGTGGATATGCTGATGCAGACTGTCCCCAACTTCGAACGGATCGGCGACTATGCTACTAACCTTGTGGAGTTGGGTCAGCGGCTGGCGGCTGAGGAAAGCGCCTTCTCTGAGATGGCGAAGAAGGAACTGGATGTGATCTGTTCCGCTGTCAATGAGATCCTTGACATCACCGTCACTGCCTTTACAAATGATGATAACGAAGCTGCGAAGGCCATCGAACCTTTGGAAGAGGTCATCGATGATATGGTCATGATCCTGCGTGACCGCCATACCAAGCGTTTGAAGAACGGTACCTGCTCTGTTGGTACTGGTCTGGTGTTCATGGAGGCCCTTACCTATCTGGAGCGTGCTTCCGATCAGTGTTCTTCCATCGCAGTCATGATGATGGCTCGTGACAATGAGGCCATCCTGCAGAACCACTATGATTATCTGCGTGAGATCCATTCCGGGAACGATGCTGCCTATGCAGCTGAGAAGGATCGCCGTCGTGAACAGTATATCAAGCCTCTGAAGGAGATCGTCTGACAGTGGCACGACTATTTGGAGGTCATCTATGAGTAAGAAACGTTTTCGTGCTTTGTCCCTATGCGTGTTGATGGTGCTGTCTTTGGTGCTGTTTTGCGCTTGTGAAAACGAAGAGGTAAAGCCGACTGAGAGCGTCGATAGCAGTGAGCTGGATTATAAGGTCACAGTGGTCGATGGGTCCGGTGCGCCTTATACGGAGAAGATCGTCGTGAAATTCATGCAGGGAGAAGAGCAGATCGCCATGATCCCTGTGGATGCTGATGGAGTCGCGCAGAAGGTCTTGCCCAAGGGCGATTATACTGTCGATATCATGTCTACGGATCCGGATGCGTCTTACTATTTCGATCGTCAGGCTGCTGTCCTCAGTGCGGACAGTAGCTCGCTGGAGCTGGTCTTGGCAAAAGAGATGGGGCAGCTCTTCGAGACGGTCAGCGTGGATGATGCCAGCTCCGATGCTTACTATGTTTCTGAAGGCACGACTCATGTTTCGGTCGCGGATGGGGACAGGAATTATTTCCTGTTCGTTCCGGAGCGTGCCGGTACATATGAGTTCTGGGCCTCTGATGAGTCCACGATCGGTATCTACGGTGGCAGTGTCCATTTCATCTTGCCCAATAGCACCCATGAGATGGTGGATGGGAAGATCCAGCTATCTGTCCAACCCAGTATGATCGGCTCCGGTGAGACCGGGACCACCGTTTATGTGATCGGTGTTGACGTTCCCGAGGGGACTTCTGATCTGATGCTCAATGTTTTCTGTACCGGTGGACCCGGCTGGAGCTTCACCGAGGAACCTTGGACGAATTATGTGCCTAAGGCTGAGATCCAGGATTTCGTACTGCCGGAGGACGTGACGCTGAAGAAGTTCGATCTTACCGCGGACAGCTCAGAATATGAACTGGTGCTTAGTCAAACAGATGGGTATTATCACCTGTTAACAGAAGATGGTCCTGTGGTCTATGTGCAGCTCTCTGAGCCCATGTATGGCATCTCCATGATGAACATGGTGGGCGAGATCGTCTATCAGGACGGCGTGCTGATGCAGACCGGCACGGCTCCCTTCCGTTACAGTTACGATAACGGTCAGGATGACTTCTTCAAGGAAGATTACACAGATGCCATGCGGCAGTATGTGACTGCCAGAGATAAGACCACTGGTGTTTATCCTCTGAACGAGGATCTGTACTATATGCTTCCCCTTGGCATCGAGTCCATGGGCTGGTGCAGGAAGGATACGGTCAATTATCTGTTCCATGATCTGGACGGCGTGAACGACGAGATCAGCTGGATGTTCCTGTTGATGCACGAGGATGCCCCCCTTTCGGGAAACGTCACACCTACGGACCCTACGGATTCCACAGATCCGACCGATCCGGACCAGACGGTCGAGCCGACTGAGCCTACGGCTTGTGATCATGCGTATAAGCAGACCAGCAAAACTGATGCGACTTGCACCGAGAAGGGGACCGTCGGATATACCTGCACCAAGTGTGGCGAGACTCGGTCGGAACAGATCGACGCCACTGGTCATCGATATTCCGATGGTAAGTGTACTGAATGCGGATCCAGAGATCCCGACTTCGTGATCGAAGACAATAAGGGCGAGCCTATAGAGATCGGTGGCACCCTGGAGTTTGATGCGGAAGTCCAGGCTGGTCATCTGAAATACTATGATGTATATCGTGTGTCCGGTACCTATCTGACCATTTCCAATAAGGATGCTTATGTGATCTACAACGGTAAGACCTATGAGGCTAAAAACGGTGTGGTCACGGTCTATGGATTGCAGTCTAATGGCATGAACGATCCTGTGAAGCTGGCGATCGGCAACAAGGGCGATAAGGATGCGACTTTCAAGGTGGTCATGGCTTATCCTGCCGGTACGCAGATGAATCCTCATAAGCTGACTCTGGGCGCGATCACGACGGATGTTGCCGCAGGTAACGATCAGGGCGTATTCTACACCTTCACTGCTACGTCCTCTGGTGTCTTGACCTTCACTTTGGAAAGCGTTTCTAATGGGGCAGATGCGGGCATCACATTGTTCAACGAAACGACTTCTCAGTATGTGACGCTGGAGGATTCCGGGAATGGTTCGGTGAGCGTCGACGTGGAGGCAGGGCAGACCGTTAGTATCATCATCTGCACTCTTCCTGATGCTGATTACAATTATCCCGCAGCAACGATCAAGACCACAGCGACTTTTGCTTAATAAGAATGGGAGTGTTGCAAAATGACGCAACACTCCCTTTTCGATATGGCAGGTCGATCCAGGACCTAGGGGCGACCATCGGTCGTCCGCCGCTGATCGCCTGCGATCAGCGGTATTGGCGATGGATCCTACGTTTTTCGCCTGCGGCGAAGCGTTTTTGTTTCAAAAACGCCGGACGAGCAATGCTCGCCCCTACGATGTCGCATTATGCAACACGCCCATTTTATCCTGGATCTGTACTTGTTGTAAAATATATGCGAAATAGCACTTGCGCTGATCGGTACTTTATGATAAAATCGATCGTATAAAACAGTTCTATGGGTGTCACTTGTGCAAGGATGTCTTCTGGTGGCGTGCAGGAGCTGCCAGTCCCTATTGGAAACCCCCCGGTGATCCTTCGTCATCAGGGTTTTGGCATCGTTCCGGTGTCTATTATTTTTAAGGAGGAAACACAATGAAGCTCTTTAGCAAGAAGCTGGTCGGTCTTCTGATCTGTCTGGCGCTGGTATTGGCTATGCTGCCTATGGCAGTCTTCGCTGCTGATACCTATGTCATGGTGGATGGTGTCACCCAGTCCATCGCGATCCCTGTGGGCGGTTCTGTCACAATCGAGGTGGATGCTACCGCTTCCGACATGAACGTCGTCGTCAATGGTAACCGTATGTATTTCGATTGGTATGTGGATACCGGTCGTTCCCAGTCCTATCCTACCCCTGGTGGTACGGTGGAGACTGCGCTGCCTGCCGGTAGTGTTTATACCCTCACCATCGTCAATGTCAGCGAGGACACCGAGCAGGTGGTGGATGTGACTGCCTCCGCTCCTGTCGTGGGCACTGAGGATACTCCCGCTGAGCTGGTCATGGGCGAGAACACTTGCTATGTCGAGGCTTGGGGCGGCTATTTCTACACTTGGACTGCCACTGAAGCTGGCTCTTTGACCATCGCTGTGGATACCGATGCTTGCTCCGACTGGACCTTCGTTATCAACGGCGTTCTGGCTGATGGCACCTATGTCTACGGTGATACTGTGTACAGCGATGTGGAGCCTCTCGTCTCCAGTCAGACTGTTTCTGTCAATGCCGGGGATGTTTACACCATCATGTTCGGTACTGCCAGCTATGAGGCCGGTACCGTGGTGTTCAACGCTTCCTTCGAGGCCGGTGCAGCTGAGCCCGAGCAGCCTGAGACTCCTGAGGAGCCCGAGGTCCCTGAGGAGCCCGCCAAGGAAGCGTATGTCATTTCTGAGTTCTTCCTGGGCCTGGGCGACAATGTCCTGACTCTGGATCCCTCCGCTGTGACCACCATCTTTGAGTTCTGCCCCGATGAGGCTGGTGTTTACACCTTCACTGCTGATGATCCCAATGCTCTGGTCGGCTACTGGGGCGCAGGCTCCTTCTTCGTCTCCGATCAGACTGAGAACAAGACCAATGTTTTGGAGTTCACTCTGGCCAATGTTGGTCCCAGCATCATGGTCGGTATCTCCGGTGTCGAGACTGTTACTCTGAACGTGGAGAAGACTGCTGAGTACATCCCCGCTCCTGAGATCCCTGTTACCGTTTATGTCAACACCCATACCTTCATCGACTTCTCTGTTGCTGATGACGCTGTCATCATCGACTTCAACGTGGTCGACGATGAGGCTGATGTGGTCGTCCTGGGTGCTGATGGCTTCTATCACTATGGCAGCGCTGATGGCGATCTGGTCGTCACCGATCTGAAGAACGTTGAGATCAGCATCATCGGCGCTTCCGAGTATGGTCAGCTGACTGGCTATGTATACGATGAGAATGGCGAGCGGATCGAAAAGATCGACTACAATACCGCTATGGTGGAGTATGCTGAGCAGGGCCTGTATCCTGTCACCGAGGAGCTGGCCACTATGATCCAGCGCGTCGGTGAGAGCAAGGGCTGGTGGGATGAAGGCGGTTTCGTGATCCCCGAGGGTCAGAACGTTACTTATCCCGACATGGCTTGGCTGGCTTTCTGCTCCTACGTTGAGGGCATGACTTCTGTCGAGACTGCTGAGCCTGAGACTCCCGATGAGCCTGAGACTCCCGACGAGCCTGAGACTCCCGACGAGCCTGAGACTCCTGACGAGCCCGAGACTCCCGATGAGCCCGAGACTCCCGATGATCCTGAGGCTCCCGAGGAGATCCCTGTGACCGGTGATGCTTCTGTTGCTGGACTGGTTGCAGCGATGGCCCTGGCTGGTGCTGCTCTGGTCGTACTGAAGAAGAAGGAATACTAATATTCTTTATATGGACAGGAGCGGGGCATCCCGCTCCTGTTTTTTTAGAAAAAGCTGTCGTCCCACTCCGATCCTCGGAATGGGACGACAGCTCTATGGGGGATATCAATAAAACAATAGGTCGGAGTAGGTGGGGAAGGGCCAGTAGTCCTTATCGGTGATCAGTTCGAGGCGATCAGCAGATGCTCGGACAGCGTCCATTTTCGGTACGATGACATGACTGAAATAGTTGGCCGCATCGATGCTTTCACAAGGGACCGACTTCAGCGCTTCATTGAGTTGCAAGCAATCGTCATACAACTGATCTGTCCCACAGGAAAGCTTCGCGACAAGATCAGACTCTGCCTTGCAGGAGCAGCCCAGTGCTTTTTTTGCCGCGATGTTTTTGGCAAGATCGGCACAGTAGCGGCTTACAGCGGGAAGGATCTGGCGGATCGCCATGTCAGCAGTGGTCTTTGCTTCGATATTGATGATCTTGCTATATGCTTCCAGATGGATCTCATTTCTGGCGCGGAATTCGGACTCTGTGAAGATGCCGTGCTTCGTGACCAGCTCGACGTTCTTATCGGAGACGTAGCGGGGCATCGCCTCGGTCGTGGTGCGAAGGTCGCTGAGTCCGCGGCGCTGTGCTTCGGTGCGCCATTCTTCAGAATATCCGTTGCCGTTGAACAAGATCCGCTGATGGGCTGTGAACGTGTCGCAGACCAGCTTTTGGAGCATGGCATCGAAATCATCCGCTTTTTCAAGGATATCAGCGAATTGGCTCAGTTCCTCTGCCATGATGGTGTTCAAGGCGATATTGGGACCTGCGATGGATTGGGAAGACCCCAGCATACGGAATTCGAATTTATTACCGGTGAATGCCAGAGGGCTGGTGCGGTTCCGGTCCGTGGTATCTTTTGGGATGGAGGGCAGCACATCGACACCGATGCGCATGACGCTCTTTTCTGGGTCGGTATAATTGCTGCCGCTGATGATGGATTCGACGACGGCATGAAGCTCGTCACCGAGATATACAGAGATGATCACTGGAGGAGCTTCATTGGCACCAAGGCGGCGGTCATTTCCTGCAGAAGCGACGGAGCAGCGCAGGAAGTCCTGGTAATCATCTACACCCTTGACGAAGGCGGCAAGGAAGACCAGGAACTGGGCGTTTTGGCGCGGTGTCTTGCCTGGACTGAACAGGTTCTTGCCGGTGTCGGTGGCCAGAGACCAGTTGTTGTGTTTGCCAGAGCCACTGACACAGGCGAAGGGCTTTTCGTGGAGCAGACACACCAGATTGTGCTTAGCTGCACACTTTTTCATGATCTCCATGATCAGCTGGTTGGCGTCACAAGCGCTGTTGGCGCTGGAATAGATGGGGGCCATCTCGTGCTGGCAGGGAGCGACTTCGTTATGCTTCGTTTTGGAGAGGATGCCCAGACGCCAGAGCTGTTCATCCAGGTCCTTCATGAAGGTGGAGACTCTGGTGCGGATAGTGCCGAAGTAATGGTCTTCCAGTTCTTCTCCCTTGGGAGCGGGAGCGCCAAAGAGGGTGCGACCAGTCAGGCGCAGATCTTCCCGCTGGGCATAGAGATCCTTGGGGAGGAGGAAGTACTCCTGTTCGGCGCCAACAGAGGCGGTGACTCGCTTCGTTTCGTGGTCACCGAAGAGCCGCAGGATCCGGATCGCTTCTCTGGACACTTCGTCCATGGAGCGAAGCAGGGGGGTCTTTTTGTCCAGCGCTTCGCCGGTATAGGAAAAGAAGCAGGTGGGGATGTAGAGGCTGTTATCTTTCACGAAGGCGAAGGCGGTGGGATCCCATGCCGTATAACCACGGGCTTCGAAGGTGGCACGAAGGCCGCCGGAAGGGAAGGAGCTGGCATCTGATTCGCCCCGCACCAATTCTTTGCCGGAGAACTCCATGATGACTCTGCCATCGCCAGCAGGGACGATGAAGGAATCGTGCTTCTCCGCGGTGATGCCGGTCATTGGCTGGAACCAATGGGTATAGTGGGTAGCTCCCTTTTCGGTGGCCCAGACCTTCATGGCCTCTGCGATCTCGTTGGCGACATCAAGAGGGAGAGAGGAGCCGGTCTGGATACATTGCTTCCAAGCGCAATACACCTCAGGGGAAAGGCGCTGTTTCATGGTCGCTTCGTTGAATACGTCGCTACCAAAGATCTCTGGAACATTGATCGTCGGATTCATATGGATGCATCCTTTCAATTCATGTGGACGTTATCTTCGTATCCACGGACATTTACAACTATCCATTGAGATTCTATTCGAAAGAAAAGTAAAACGCAAGTGTGAATATGGATAAATTTAACGTGAAGATCGGGCCTTATTTAGGCAATGGATACAAATATTCTATGTTTGCCTATCAAAAATGAATTTTTGGAGGTATTGGACTTGCATTTTAAGGTGCTTTTGCGTATAATATTCCTATAATTCATGGGAAAGGATGATGGAATTGGCCACCTATGCTTGCAGAAGCCGGGAAGAGCTTCGTATCGAAGCGAAGAAGATGATCTCCCGTTATGGCGCACTTTTACAGGAGGGACTGAAGCTGGATATGTCCCGCGGAAAGCCCGGCAAGATGCAGCTGGATCTTGTCAGCGACATCATGACGGAATTGACTGAGGCGGAACAGTGCATCCTGGACGGGAACGACTGCCGTAATTATGGCGAGCTGGCTGGTCTGAAGTGCTGTCGTGAGTATTGGGCTGATGTATTGGGCTGCAAGCCAGAACAGACCTTCGTTGGCGGTAATGCCAGCTTGAGCTTGATGCATGATCTGATCGCACGGGCTTATACCCATGGCCTTAAGGATAGCCCCAGACCCTGGTGCAAGGAGGAGCGCGTCAAATTCCTGTGCCCCTCTCCTGGATATGACCGACATTTCAGGATCACGGAACATTTTGGGTTTGAGCTGATCACAGTGGCGATGCATCCTGATGGTCCCGATATGGACACCATCGAGGATCTGGTGAAGGATCCTACGGTCAAGGGTATTTGGTGTGTCCCCAAGTATTCCAATCCCCAGGGCTACATCTACTCTGACGAAGTGATCGATCGCTTCGCTAATTTGAAGCCTGCTGCTCCTGATTTTGCGATCATGTGGGATAATGCCTACTGCGTCCATGAGTTCGATGGGGAGTTCGAGCCCTTCCGGGATATCATCTCTCTTTGCGCTGAGGCTGGTCGCCCGAATATGGTGTATGAATTCGCCTCCACCTCTAAGATCACCTTCCCCGGTGCCGGCATCTCTGTGATGGCATCCTCCGAGGAGAATATCAAGTACCATACCAAGCTGATCGGCGTCCAGACCATCTCTTATGACAAGGTCAATCAGCTGCGTCATGTGCGTTATCTGAAGGATAAGACCCATACTTTGGAGCTGATGAAGAAGCATGCCCAGATCCTTGGTCCGAAGTTCGAGATGGTACTGAAGATGCTTCGGTCTGAACTGACCAATAAGGGCATCGCCCACTGGCATCATCCCAAGGGCGGGTATTTCGTATGTGTCGCTGCGATGCCCGGCACTGCCAAGCGGACGCTGGAACTGTGCAAGAAGGCTGGCGTGGTCATGACTGAAGCCGGTGCCACCTATCCTTATGGTCATGATCCTCACGACTCCATGATCCGTATCGCTCCCAGCCTTCCTCCCATCGAGGAGCTGGAGAAGGCGATGTTGGTCTTCTGTACCTGCTTGAAGTTGGCAGCGCTTGAGAAGTACCTTGGTTTGGAGATCATCGAGTGAAATATCGAAACGGTGAGTTCTGCGGAACTCACCGTTTTATAATGCCCATATTGAGACTTCGAGTCTTTACTTTTCGTCATCCATGCGTTATCATGAGAATGAAGGGAGTTGATCTTGTGACACAGCAGCATAAGATGTACTATAAAAAAAGAGGGGAGATCTTGGTCAAGAATTTGGTCAGCCGGCATTTCGAGGCGTATTACTGTGATACGAAGACAGAAGCACTGGAAAAGGCTTTGGAGCTTATCCCTAAAGGAGCGAGCATCGGATGGGGTGGTGCCATGTCTGCGCATCAGATCGGTCTGGTCGAGGCTTTGAACGCCGGCAACTATCATGCTATCGATCGGGACAAATGTACTACTCAGGAGGAGAAGCTTCAGGCAGCCAAGGATTCTATGTTCGCGGACGTGTTTTTGACTGGTGCGAACGCCCTGAGTCTGGATGGCGAGATGGTGAACATCGATGGCACCGGGAATCGCGTGGCAGCGATCGTCTATGGACCGAAACAGGTCCTTGTGATCGCGGGGATGAACAAAGTGGTAGATACCTTGGAAGATGCCGTCACCCGGGCCCGTACTGTTGCGGCTCCCATGAACCAGCAACGGTTCCAGTTGCCTGTGCCTTGCACTACGACTGCCACCTGCGCTGATTGTAAAAGCGAGAGCTGCATCTGTAACCAGATCCTGATCACTCGTCACTGCCGTCCGGTGGGGAGGATCAAGTTCATCCTGGTTGGTGAGGATCTTGGACTTTGAAACATGATCACTATACAAAAGAGCCGGAGATCTAGAGTTTCCGGCTCTTTTGTAAACACAGTATGATAGCGGTGCTTTGATTCAGGATCCGAGCCCCCACACACATTATTTCTCGGTGTTTTTCTGTTTTTTCTCTCGACTCTGTTCTTCGAAACGACAGCTTCTTAGATAAGAGCGGGGAGTTGAAAGAGAAGAGAACGAAAAGAAACGACAACTTCTGTTGGAAGTTGTCGTTTCTTTTGGAGCTAGTGACCTGACTCGAACAGGCGACCTTCTCATTACGAGTGAGATGCACTACCGACTGTGCTACACTAGCGTGCCTTTCAGCTTTGATATTATATCGGGTTTCTTGCGGATTGTCAACTGCTTTTTAAGATTTTGGTTGCTTGAGGATGTTGCAGATGGTATAATGGGCGGGAGGTGACGAAATTGAAGCGTATCATGGAATACATGAAGGGCTATGGAAAGGAATGCATCCTTGGCCCATTGTTCAAATTGTTAGAAGCAAGTTTCGAGTTGATGATCCCCTTGGTGGTCGCTCAGATCGTGGATAAGGGTATCGTTGGAGGGGATACGGGCTATATCGTTAAGATGTGCTTGTTGATGGTCCTATTGGGCGTCGTTGGGTTGATCAGTGCGGTCACTGCACAGTATTTCGCAGCTAAGGCAGCGGTGGGGTTCTCCACCAGATTGCGTAGCGCCTTGATGCGGAAGCTTTTAGGGATGAGTTATTCCCAGGTCGATACGCTCGGTTCGTCTACGATGATCACACGGATGACTTCAGATGTGAACCAGGTGCAAAATGGTGTGAATTTGACGTTGCGTTTGTTGCTTCGTTCACCCTTCGTGGTCTTTGGTGCGATGATCATGGCTTTCACCATCGATGCGGAGCTGGCATTGATCTTTGCGGCGGTCATCCCCCTTCTCAGTCTTGTGGTGTTCGGCATCATGCTGATCACGATGCCCATGTATAAGCGGGTCCAGGCAAAGTTGGACGGTGTGACCGGCGCTGTACGGGAGAATTTGAGCGGCGTTCGTGTCCTTCGGGCTTTTTGCAAAGAGTCGGAGGAGATCCACTCTTTTGAGGAACGGACAGATGCCCTCGTTTCCAGTCAGCTTTCTGCTGGTCGCGTATCTGCGTTGATGAATCCGCTTACTTATGTATTGATCAATTTGGCTGTGGTGCTGCTGATACACCAGGGAGCGCTGAGGGTCGACAGCGGTGTTTTGACCCAGGGTATGGTGATCGCTCTGTATAACTATATGTCTCAGATCCTCGTGGAGCTGGTGAAGATGGCGAATCTGATCATCACTATGACGAAAGCGGTCGCTTGTGGCGATCGTATCGGGGCGATCCTTGAGACAGACACATCGGATGAACTGCGTGGAGAGGACGGACGAGAGATCTGCGGCGCAGTGGAATTTCGTGATGTATACGCAAAATATGCCGGTGCTGCAGGAGAGTCTTTGGAGCAGATCAGTTTCCGTGTGGAGCCTGGTCAGACTGTTGGTGTCATCGGTGGAACGGGTGCCGGTAAGACAAGCTTGGTCAATTTGATCCCCAGACTATATGATGCCAGCCGTGGTACGGTCCTCGTGGATGGTGTGGATGTTCAGCAGATGGATGTTCGAAGATTGCGCAGTCAGATCGGTATCGTTCCGCAAAAAGCGGTGCTGTTTCGAGGGACTATCCGCGAAAACCTTCGGTGGGGGAGGGCGGATGCGACGGATCAAGATCTGTGGGAAGCGTTGGAGGTCGCGCAGGCTCGCGAGGTAGTCAAGGACAAACCGGGTGAGTTGGATGCTATGATCGAGCAGGGAGGATCTGATCTTTCCGGAGGACAGCGGCAAAGACTGACGATCGCTAGAGCGTTGGTCAGGAAACCAAAGATCCTCATCATGGATGACAGTGCTTCTGCGCTTGATCATGCAACGGATGCGAAACTTCGTATGGCGATCCGTGATATGCACCATCGTCCTACCACGTTCATCGTATCCCAACGTGCGGCTTCGGTGCGTTTCGCGGATATGATACTGGTGTTAGATGATGGGATGCTGGTGGGCAAGGGGTCTCATGAGGAACTTCTCGCTGCCTGCCCCGTATATCAGGAGATCTATTATTCCCAGTTTCCCAGGGAGGTGAGGACCGATGCTTAAAAAGAAGGATGACACCTTGAAGAAGGTCCTGTTCCGTCTTCGTCGCTATTGGGCCGCGCTTATCATGTCGCTCATCCTCGCCACGTTGAACGTTGCCATCTCGTTGTATATCCCGGTCTTGGTCGGGCAGGCGATCGATCATATGGTCGGTCCTGGAAGTGTCGATATGGCTGCTGTTGGACAGATACTGTTGTTGGTGGCTGTTTGCATTGGCGCAGCTGCTTTGTTCCAATGGCTCATGAGCATCATGAATGACTGGGTGACCTATCGGGTCACGAAAGATATACGAGATGAGGCGTTTCGTCATATCCAGGCGCTGCCTTTGAGCTATTTGGATGCACACCCCCATGGAGATCTTGTCAGTCGTGTCGTGTCGGATGTGGACACCTTTGCGGATGGACTATTGATGGGATCCAACCAGCTGTTCACAGGTGTCATGACCATACTGGGTACTTTGATCTTGATGCTGTCCATTTGCTGGCAGATCGCGCTGGTGGTGGTCGTATTGACTCCGTTGTCTCTTCTGGTCGCTAATTTTATTGGGAAAAAGACCTTCTCTATGTTTCGGCTCCAAACACAGACCAGAGGAGAACAGACTGCGGTGATCAATGAGACCATCGGGAATTTGAAGGTGGTCAAAGCCTTCGGGCATGAGAATGCTTCCATGGCGCAGTTCGATGAAGTGAATGATAGATTGGAGAAATGCTCCTTGAGAGCTATTTTCTTCTCCTCTCTGGTCAATCCCACCACAAGGTTCGTGTATTCTCTAGTTTATGCCGGTGTTGCGCTGGTGGGCGCGTTGATGGTGATCGGCGGTGGTGTGTTCACGATCGGCAATTTGACCAGCTTCTTGAATTATGCGAATCAATACACGAAACCGTTCAACGAGATCTCTGGAGTGATCACAGAGCTTCAGAACGCCATGGCTTGCATCGGGCGTGTATTCGAAACGATCGAAGAACCGATCCAGAAACCAGACAGAGAAGATGCCAAGGTCCCGGAGGTGACCGGAGCGCTGCGCATCAAAGATCTGAGCTTTTCTTACCGAAAGGATCGTCCCTTGATCCGTGACCTGGATCTGAACGTCAGACCTGGACAGCGGGTGGCGATCGTTGGTCCCACCGGATGCGGCAAGACTACGTTCATCAATCTTTTGATGCGTTTTTACGAGCCTGATGGAGGACAGATCCTTCTCGACGGCGTGGACACCCAGGATATTCCCCGTGGAGCCCTTCGGCACAGTGTGGGGATGGTGCTTCAGGATACTTGGCTTCGAAGTGGGACGATTCGTCAAAACATCGCAATGGGACGGCCGGATGCATCGGATGACGAGGTGATCAACGCCGCGATGCAGGCCCACGCTCACAGCTTCATCAAACGCTTGCCCAATGGATATGACACGATGATCGGTGAAACGGGTGTGGAGTTGTCTCAGGGGCAGAAGCAGCTTCTGTGCATCGCGCGGGTGATGCTTTGTTTGCCGCCTATGCTGTTTTTGGATGAGGCGACCTCCTCCATCGATACCCGTACTGAGATGAGGATCCAAAAAGCATTCAATACCATGATGGAAGGACGTACTTCTTTCATCGTTGCCCATCGCTTGTCCACGATCCAAGAGGCGGACATCATCCTTGTGATGCGGTCCGGCCAGATCGTGGAGCAGGGCGACCATGTGACGCTGTTGAAGAAGAATGGTTTTTACGCACAACTCTATAAAAGCCAGTTCGCTCATTGAAAGAGTCGGGGATACCCGACTCTTTCATAAGAGCGCAGCCTTATCGAGCAGACCATATGGCATGACTTGGGACAGCTATAAAATAATGCGGAAATAATGAAAAATCTTCTTGACAAATGGGGGACGATGTAGTATTATATCCAAGTCGGGCAGAGAGCTCCGCAGATGGAGAAGTCGCGTAGCTGGCCGAGCGCGCACGATTGGAAATCGTGTATACCCCAAAAGGGTATCGAGGGTTCAAATCCCTCCTTCTCCGCCATAGAAATTTCCCCGGTATTCTTCGGAATACCGGGGTTTTTCTGCGTTTTGCGGACAATTCCCTAAAAAACCTATCAAAGCCTTGTTTACAAAGTAGGGACCCAGGCCAGCGATACCATAGCTATGCAGTTCGCCCCCGACATAACTCTGCGCATTTTTTCGCAATGTTACCATATAGTATTGCAAATCCGTTACGGCGCTGGTAGAATAAATGTGCCATACAAGTTAACATTTCGCGACTTAGCACAGAGGCTGCGTATTTTACTTTAGGTAAAAATGCAGGCTCTATTTTTACATCTTCCTTGTGAGGTCGTGTTGAAGCTTGTGTGGCGCAAGGGAGCCATGCTTTTTTCGGTGCGTGGCTTCGGTCACGCACCTTTTTATTATTTTTCTATATTTTTTCCAGAGGTCAAAACCAAACGGTCAACTGTTTTATCCTTATTAACAGAAGGGACACTGATCCCATAAAACAGGCAAGGGTGAGTAAAAAGATGGAGAGAAAGAAGCTCATAAAACTGGTAACTGATGCCCAAAGCGGCGACAGCAAAGCAGTAGATGCACTTTTTAATGCATACTACAATGACGTGTACTATTTCGCACTAAAAACGGCAAAAGACGAGGAAACGGCCTGTGAGGTCACGCAGGATACCTTTGTGGCGATCCTCAAAAACATCAAGGATCTGAAAGAGCCTGCGGCATTCGTCACATGGATGAAACAGATCGCCTACAACCACTGCGCACGGTTCTTCCAGAAAAAGAAGGACGTACTAGTGGAGGAGGATGAGGAGGGCAACACCGTTTTTGATGCTTTGCCGGAGGAACGGACGGAGTTCGTTCCGGATGAAGCGTTGGATCAGGAGGACTTCCGCAAGACTATAATGGGCATGCTGGACGAGCTTTCTCCCGAACAACGCAGCGCGACCATGCTCTATTATTACAGTGAAATGTCCGTCAAGACTTATATTTCCGATAAAGGGCAGGAAAGAAACAAAGTGTCCAACGACAATTTGTACCTGATCATTCCGCCTAATTGCAATGCGTGTACGCACTACGATTTCACCACTTATCCTGTTAATGATCTGTATGACCAGGTTTATCTCTCTAACGAAAGTGAGGTCTGGCTGATCAGCAGAGACAGCGATGAAAGCATCAAACTGATCAGCAAAGCATCAAACGTCAAACTGGATGCATCCGCCGAATATCTGTATTATATTTACGATAGTGAGGAGTTGCGGCGTGCCAAGATTTCCGATGGAGATAGAGCCAGTCAGACCTGCAAAGTGATCGTTGACGATCATGCATTCGATTACGTTGTTACCTCGGATGGCGGTTTGGTCTATTTCGTTGAGGATGACACCTTGTACAGTGTGGACGGAAAAATCGGAGGAACACGCACCAGAATTGCTGATGATGTGGACTCCGGCTATCTGGCGATCAGCTCCGAGGATGTGATATGCTACATTTCGGAAGGGGATGCCTATGTCTATATGGCAGGAAAAACACCCTCCAGAGTTCGGCGTGATACGGTGTATCTAGTTTCCTCTCCGAATGGTCACATCTATGCCAAGGCGAATGATGGTTCTTATTATCTGCCTGTTCAGGAGAAAATCGCTCAGGATGAAAGGGAGAACGAAGCGTATCAGGAATTGGTTGATATGAAAGATCGTGCATACTGATAGTTATAGGAGGAAACAGAAATGAAGAAGCTCCCCGTTATCATTATGCTGCTCGCATTCTGTTTAAGTATGGTTGCTTGCGCTGGCACCAATGTACATGACACCGCCGAAACCAGTGAACCGATCACGCACATCACTACACCCAGCAAAGATACGACAGCGCCAAGCGTGGAAATCACTGAACCTGTCGAGCATACCCACAGCTACAGTAGTAAAATTTCCGAAGCCGCTACTTGTACGACCGAGGGCATAATGACCTACATTTGTTCCTGTGGTGGCGGCTACACTGAAAGCATAGCTAAGCTCGGCCATGACTACAGATCCGTTGTGACAAAAGCTACCTGCACGGCCAAAGGCTATACAACGTATACTTGCAGCCGCTGCAATGACGACTACAGAGGAAAATATACCGCGGTTGCCGGGCATAGTTGGAGCAGTTGGGAAACTACAAAAGAACCCACTGTATCTACTACAGGCACTGCCGAGCGTAAGTGTACTGTGTGCGGTGATAGAGAAACCAAAACTCTGGATAAGCTGGAAGATGGCCATACCCATAGCTATACGAAAGTCGTGACTGCACCTACCTGTAAGGATGATGGTTATACTACATACACCTGTACCTGTGGTGACAGCTATATTTCAGATCGGGTATATGCGACTGGGTGTGAGTGTGGATTCGTTGTCACAAAGGAACCGACTTGTACTGAGGATGGTGTCCAGTGGATGACCTGTACCATCTGCGGAGATCAACTATGGTCTGATATCATTCCGGCTACAGGGCACGATATTGTGAACTTAGGGAGCGTAGAGCTTGTCCGAGAGTATGCCATATGCCCCCATTGTGATGTTTATCTGTGTGAATTGGGAAGTTGGATAGAGCCCCATGCCGGGATAGATGCAGAAGAAATAATGCTTTCTGTCTGCTCTTGTGATCCAAACGATGCGCTTTTGGATCACATCAATGATACGGATGGGAGTTTTGCTCATCATTCATGGGCTAATGCTTATGAATATGTTACCATAATTGAATCCAGAACGAAATGTACTTGTTGTGGGCTCGTAATGATATATGATCCAGAACAGAGCGATTTCATACCTGTAGACGGTGTGGATGATGCTCCTGATCATGTTTCTTGGAAATGCGGCTATTGTGGAACAGAGCACTCCACAAAAGAAGTAGAGGAATACTATCCAGATCCTCAAGTAAAATGCGGCCAGGACCAAGACTGCCCCCCAAAAAATACCACTCTCGCTGATCGAGGGGGGCATATGGCAGACAAGTGTGGTGCGATCCAAAATCTGAACGCTGGTAGTCCACCACGGATGGGAGCCGGGTGCAGATCGGTATCAAGCGCAAGACGGGGAATATCGAGTGATCGTTATCGCGGTCCTTTGGATCGCTGACGCTCCCATGCTCTGCGGAGCATGAGCGATTTGATTTTTTTCGTGTCAGTTACGGCATCTGTAAATGCTACTCTAATACTTGACCACAGTGACACTGAAAAAGTTTACCACTAACATCACATTCCTTGTAGAATAGAGGCAACTCTAGGAGCAAGGAGAGAAAGGTATGGTAGTGGGGATTTCACTTTAATCGAAGATCCGGGAGGCGTATATTTCCGGAGAATCACAGAGATAAATCGCAAAACGACTGGGT
>JAFTKE010000089.1 GCA_017456045.1 Oscillospiraceae bacterium | reverse complement strand
TAACATTTCTGCCCGCATTCCCCTTCAGTCAGAAATGCCCGTTCCGGTCATTTCTGACAGCTTCCCCCCGGGGCTGCGCCCGCAGGCGCGTTTCGGAGCACAACCGGAGAAGCTGGCTCTTGGCGCGGAGATGAAGCTAAGGGCGCTGCCGCGCCAGTGGGTTTTTTCACACCCTGAGATGGACTTACCGTTTTTGAGCGGTAAGTCCATCTATTTTTGTATTTTACTTTTTGTCGAAAATGCGGTACAATATACTATCATCATTTTATGGACAGGTGTAATATGTTAGTAGAATTGGAAAGACGGTTCCTGACTGCCAGGAAAGCGTATATCTCCGGTCGATTCGGTGAACTCAACGAGATGCAAAGGCAGGCTGTATTGACCACGCAGGGACCTTTGTTATTGCTGGCAGGTGCCGGCAGTGGTAAGACCACTGTGCTGATCAACAGGATCGCGAATCTGATCCGCTTTGGCAGTGGAAGTGATTCTGACTATATCCCGGACCACGTGACAGAAGAAGATATCCTGTTCTTGGAGAGCTTGGTCGAGCCTATTTCGGATGTCGATCGATATCGGGCAGATCGGCTGTGTGCTGTAGAGCCTGCCGCGCCCTGGACCATCATCGCTATCACGTTCACTAACAAAGCTGCCAATGAATTGAAAGAACGTCTGGGGCAGATATTGGGAGGCAGTGGCGAGGATGTGTGGGCGATGACCTTCCATTCCGCCTGTTGTCGTATCCTGCGCCGGTACATCGACCGAATGGGTTACACCGGTCATTTCACCATTTACGACACATCGGATTCGGAACGACTGATGAAAGATATCATCAAGGATATGGGCCTGGATGATAAGACGTTCCCCGCCAAGTACGTTTTATCTGCCATCAGCAGGGAGAAGGATTCTTACACGACTCCGGAACGGATGCTCCAGCGTGCGGAAAATGTCAATGATCTGCGGGCGATCCAAATCGCGAAGGCTTATATCACTTACCAAAAAAGACTGAAAGAAAACAATGCACTGGATTTTGATGATATCATTTTCCTGACCGTCAAGCTCTTGCAGGAGCATGAGGATGTTCGCAACTATTATCAACAAAAGTTCAAATATGTATTGGTGGACGAGTATCAGGATACGAACCATATGCAGTACTTGCTGACCAATCTGTTGGCCGGTAGATATGAGAACATCTGTGTGGTGGGCGATGATGACCAGAGCATTTATCGTTTTCGTGGGGCCACCATCGAGAACATCCTTGATTTTGAAAAACAATACAAAGGCACCCGTGTCATCCGTCTGGAGCAAAATTATCGCTCCACGCAGTCGATCCTGAATGCAGCCAACGCGGTGATCGCCCATAACCTTGGCCGGAAGGGGAAACGTCTTTGGACTGCCAATGGGGCTGGTGATCCTGTGACGGTTTATGAAGCTGCTGACCAAGATGGAGAGGCTAATTATGTCGCTGCCCAGATCTTACAACGTGCGAAGGATGGGGGATTTGGAGATAATGCTATCCTATATCGAACGAATACTCAGTCTAACGCATTGGAATATGCTTTGAAGCGTAACGGTATCCCGTATAAAGTGATCGGTGGGACTCGGTTCTTCGACCGCGCTGAGGTCAAGGATATGTTGAGCTACCTTTGTGTGATCAACAATCGGTCCGACGATCTTCGCCTGAAAAGGATCATCAACGACCCACCGCGTGGGATAGG
The DNA here is from genome assembly GCA_017456045.1 of Oscillospiraceae bacterium. GTDB lineage: Bacteria > Bacillota > Clostridia > Oscillospirales > Oscillospiraceae > Faecousia. The sequence continues at coordinate 13,811 of JAFTKE010000089.1, read as the reverse complement.
TAATAAGACCATCGAGACCGTATCGCGCTTGTCTCAGGCAGAGGGGAGGTCCATGTACGATATCGTCTCTGATCCCTATTCTTATGGACCTTTGGAAAAGGTGGCTCAGAAGCTGTTGAAGTTTACTGTGGTGATCGAAGAGCTGGCACAGCTTTTGGACAGCGGGATGGATCTTCCTGACTTTTATGATCAGGTGATGCAAAAGACCGGTTATGCAGAGATGTTGGAAAACAAGCCCACGGATGAGAATATCGGAAGATTGGAGAACATCCGAGAGTTGCGTTCCAGCATCCGTTCCTACGTGGAGAACAGTGATGAGCCTACCTTGGCGGGATTCCTGGAGGAGATCGCGCTGTATACCGATATCGAACGATATAACGACTCTGATGATGCTGTCGTGATGATGACGATGCATTCGGCGAAAGGATTGGAGTTCCCCCATGTGTATCTTGTGGGGTTCGAAGATGGACTATTCCCTGGCATTCGCACGATCGGTGATCATGAAGAGATGGAAGAAGAACGTCGGCTTTGCTATGTCGCGATCACACGTGCGAAGAAAACGCTGACTATCTGCCATGCGAGACAGCGGATGCTTTATGGACGCACCAATGCGTCTTTGCCGTCTCGTTTCTTGAAGGAGATCCCGGAGAGAGATCTGGTGCGTAGAGGAGGCGTCCGTCGATCTGAACGGTATGGAGACGATGATCTATATCCCCGCTCTGTTCCCCAGAGATCGAAGCTTTCCGAGCAGGTGCGAAGGAGCGATATGGTCCGTTCGATCAAAGATACAGCTTATATCGAGCTATCTAAGGGAGATATGGTCCAGCATTCCGCGTTTGGCAGAGGGTTGGTCCTGTCTGTGCTGAAGATGAGCAATGACGCACTGTTGGAGATCGCGTTCGATCAGGTCGGTACGAAGAAGCTGATGGCGAGAACAGCTTCAGCCCACATGAAAAAACTGTGATATTTTCAGGTCTGCCGCATATCCTCCTACGGGGAATATTCCGTAGGGGAGGCGTATCATGGGACGTGTTGGCCGGAGGTGGATGCGTCGGATCGTTGTTTTGATCCTGATCATCGTGATCCTTATGATGGTCTTTCGGAAAAAATATAATGATCCTATCCGGGAATTAGCTCAGATCCAGATCATGAACGCCACATCTGATCTGATAAATGATGCCATCGACAGGCAGATCGAGGCAGGAGACATCCGCTACGACCGGATCGTATATTTTGAAAAAGATCTGGATGGTCGGATCACAGCCTTGAAGACCAATATGAGCGAGGTCAACCGGTTGAAAACGGATACCTTGAACATGATCAATGATGAGATACTGGCGTTGGATACTTCGGACCTGGGGATCCCGTTAGGGAGCTTGTTCTTTCCGGAATTTTTGTCCGGTCGAGGTCCGATCATCCCGGTCCAGATCATCTCTATCCGAAATTCGGATGCCTATTTCACCAGTGATTTTTCTCAGGCAGGGATCAATCAAACATTACATCAGTTAGATATGTGTGTCGGGGTGGACGTCGCCGTTTTGATCTTGGGAGAAACGGCTACCTTCACTGTGACGAGCCAGGTCATGGTGGCCCAAACGATCATCGTTGGAACGGTCCCTGATACGTTTTTACAGACTGGAGGAGCATATGGAAACGAAACGAAGGGTGCAGGAGCTGATACAGATCCTGAATGATGCGAATCATCGATATTATGTCCTGGACGACCCTAAAATGCTGGACTTCGAATACGACCGTCTGTTGCGGGAGCTGGAAGAGCTGGAGGCGGCTCATCCGGAGTTGGTCCAGCCCGATTCTCCCACCCGCCGTGTGGGCGGTGAGGCTTTGAGCCAGTTTCAAAAGGTCGAACACCCTGTCCCTTTGATGAGTCTCCAGGATGTCTTTTCTGTAGAGGAGCTGGAAGATTTCCTTCGAAAAGTCCAGGACGTGGAGCCGGGGGCTTCCTTCTCGGTCGAACCCAAAGTGGACGGGTTATCTGTCGCTTTGGAGTATATCGATGGTATCTTCATCCGTGGCGCAACACGGGGAGATGGTGTCGTTGGGGAGGACGTTACGGAGAATTTGAAGACTATCCGCTCTATCCCCATGGTCCTTGAGGATGCGCCTCCCCGGTTGATCGTTCGGGGGGAGGTGTTCATGCCCAAAAAGAGCTTCGAAGCCTTGAACCAGCGACAGGAAGCAGAAGGGAAGCCGTTGTTTGCTAATCCCAGGAACGCTGCTGCTGGGTCGCTGAGACAATTGGACCCCAAGATAGCCGCCAAACGTGGACTGGATATCTATATCTTCAATGTCCAGCTGGCAGAAGGTGTGACATACCAGTCCCACCGGGAGTCACTGGAGCATTTGCGCACACTGCGGTTCAAGGTGATCGACTTCGATGTCCTTTCTTCTATAGACGCGGTTTGCCAGCGAGTTCGGCATATCGATGAGGAGCGGGAGAAGTTAGACTGTGACATCGATGGTGCTGTGATAAAGGTTGACGATCTGCAGTTGCGTCAGAGACTGGGTTCCACAGCCAAATCCCCCCGGTGGGCCGCAGCGTATAAATATCCTCCTGAGATCAAGCCTACGGTGATCGAGGATATCGTGGTCCAGGTGGGACGTACAGGAGTCCTGACGCCTAAAGCAGTGGTCAGACCGGTCCGATTGGCTGGTACGACAGTGACCAACGCCACCTTACACAATCAGGATTTCATCGATGAGCGGGATATCCGTATCGGAGATACGGTCCTGATCCGTAAGGCTGGTGAGATCATACCTGAGATCCTGGAAGTGGATCTATCCAAAAGACCGGAGCAGTCTATCCCTTATGCGTTGCCTTGCCGCTGTCCGGTGTGCGGTGCGGTGACTGCGAAAGATGTGGATGGTGCCTTCCTTCGCTGTACGGGTGCTGAATGCCCGGCGCAATTATCCCGGAACATCGCGCATTTCGTCAGCAGAGATGCGATGGATATCGAGGGGCTTGGATCGGCGATCGTGGATGCACTGATCGAAAAAGGGCATATCCAGTCTCCGGCGGACATCTATTACTTGACCTTGGATCAGCTTAAGAGCCTCTGGAAGTCTGGCGAGACGGCAGCTAAAAAGCTGCTTGCCGCGATCGAAAGCAGTAAGCAGCAGGACGTGAGCCGTTTGATCTATGCTTTAGGCATCCGCCAGGTGGGGGCGAAGACTGGTAAGGTCCTCGCGTCAAGTTTTGGTTCCTTGGATCTACTGGCAACGGCTAGTCTTGATGAACTGACGCAGGTGCCTGATGTTGGCGCTGTGACGGCGGCATATATCGTCGATTGGTTCCAACAGGAACAGTCACAGCATATGCTGGAACGCTTGCGTCAGGCTGGTTTGAATTTTGAAAGCAAGCGGGTGGTCACAGATACCAGATTCGCTGGTATGACTTTCGTGCTGACCGGAGCGCTTACGAAGTTTACCAGAGATGAAGCGACAGAACGCATAGAGTATTTTGGCGGTAAAGCGTCCGGCTCTGTCTCAAAAAAGACCACTTACGTGGTGGTAGGAGAGAATGCAGGCTCTAAAGAGCGGAAAGCTCGAGAATTAGGGATCCCGATCCTCAGCGAGGATCAGTTCCTGGAAATGATCGAAGGATGAACATCGGCGCATTGCAGTACGCAATGCGCCGATGTTATTACAAAGAGAAATCGTGTTCATCGTACTTACTGAAATCCAGGGCCTTTGGTTTGGATGGGATCCGCTTACAGGGGTCATATTTGAATTTGCGGCATTTTTCCTTCTCGCAGACCACACCGCGCTTGGTGCATAGGATGAGATCATCGTCGATCTTGGTGCCGTTGGCACAATAGGAGCAGGAACAAGGTGTCTTTTTTCTGAAAAGCATGGTATAAACCTCACCATTGATGATGATATCATTATACACGGATCATACGAGAAATGCTACTGTTTTTTCTATGGAGGGATCCGTACGATGTGATCAGCCCGAGGATGCAGATGCCTGGCACATAGAGCGGGATGATCCATCGATCGAAAAGGAGCCACCCAGCGATCCATGCCAGCACCAGAGCGATCAGACATTGCGTGATCTTTCCGGGGATGTAGAGTGAGCGGTCGATGTTTTGCGGAGTGACGGAGAAGGTCTGCATCGTGACACAGGCACCGCCCAGAACGATCATCGCGACACAGAGCATGTATCTCACTTGCTCTGGATCGATCGAGGAAGCATCGAGACATCCGTTGGAAAGCTCCAGGAAGCCAGAGATGACCACGCGAATGTCTACGGCTGCCATCCACAAGAGCCATCTGTGTAGAAAAGCTATCATCACTCGAAATAAGACCACCCATCCGCAGATGGATCCCATCGTGTGGACGGCTTTGTCCAATGCTTTGGTCAATGTCACAGATGTTGCTGAGATGATCATTTCTGACCGATCAGTATTCCCGGGCAAGAACCATAAAGTGGTCAGTGCGCTGAGTATCGTGATGCCCCATATGGACCATGTGATCCGTGACGAATGGAAGAGCGTACCCAGGATGCCGAACAGGAAGGCTGGACCGCATTGGTTGCATATAGGCAACATCTTTCTTGCGGTATCCCTGGATATACTGCCACTCTTATATGCTTCTCCTACGCAGATGGCTCCTGCAGGATAGCCCCCCAGGATCCCAAGTACGATTAATGAGACACATGGTCTGCTGATCCTGAACGCTTTGCAAATAGGGGCAAGGATATCAAACTGTGATCCTGAGATATTGCCCACCAACAGCGTCGAAAGGATCAGGAAAGGGAATAAGGAAGGGATCAAGGTCTTGATACATAGCCCGATCCCTTCCTGTGCGCCCTGGAATGCTGTGGTGTTGTCCAGGATCATCATGGCCATACCAAGCGCGGCGAATAGACATTTTGCAGCTTTACCCATCTGATCACCTCGAAAGATCATATGCGTCTGACGTCAAATCCATCCCTGTTGGATCATAGGATTCTAAAAAGGAGGTGCTTTGGGTGAAGCAGTATGGATGGATCGAGCGGATCGCTGGAGCAGTAGATCTTCAGGATGAGGCGATGCCCGGACAGCCTATCGTGGAACTCTTTGGAGATGGGCGATTGTTGATCGAGCATCATCGGGGGGTCACAGAGTATGGCCGCGAGAGGATCTGCGTTCGTGTCAGGTACGGTTCCTTGCGGGTTTGCGGATGCAGGATGGAGCTGGCACGGATGACAGCGGATCAGCTTGTGATCACAGGCAGGATCGATTCTGTGACACTGGATAGGAGGAGATGAATGGACCTTTGGCGTTCATTATCCGGAGTGGTGGAAGTAGAACTTGTATGCGCAGATCCGGAAAATATCCTCTACCGACTCAATTCGGCGGGGATCGTCACATACAAGGTGCAGGATGCAGGCACCCTGTGCTTTCGATGTTTTATAAAACGCAGCGATTTGGATCGGTCGAAACGGATCGTACAAAAGTATGGTGGGCGAGTATCCTGTGTCGATAGAAAAGGGATCTACTGGTGGTTGAAAAGACTTTTGAGAAGACCGGTCCTTCTTTCGGGCTTGTTCTTGCTGTGTTTCCTCTCTTTTTATCTCCCGACGAAAGTGCTGTTCATCCAGGTCGAAGGGAATGAAACTGTCTCTTCTGCCATGATAATCTCCGCAGCAGCAGACCATGGATTGGGGTTTGGTTCATCCAGAAGAGCCGTGCGAAGTGAGAAGTTGAAGAATGCGTTGCTGGGATCGATCCCGAAGCTACAATGGGTCGGAGTGAATACTTATGGGTGCCGGGCTGTGATATCCGTTCGGGAAAGGGAAGTCCCTCAGGAAACACCTCAGACAGAAGGGGTCAGCAGTATCGTGGCGTCACGGGATGGAGTGATCCAGAAAATGACTGTGATCAAGGGCGATCCAGTGTGTCAGGTCGGCAAGTCGGTCACAGAAGGCCAGGTCCTGATATCAGGATACACGGATCTTGGACTATGCATCCGTGGAGAGCAGGCGGAAGGAGAGGTCTTCGCCTTGACGCAGCGGTCTTTGGAAGTCCTGATGCCTTCTGAAGGGACTGGAAGAGGCGATATGATCGGCTCCGAGAAAAAATATAGTCTCATCATCGGAAAAAATCGGATAAATTTCTTCAAAGGTAGTGGAATTTCGGATACCACTTGTGATAAAATGTATTCGGAGTATTATCTGACGCTACCGGGTGGGTATCGACTTCCTATCGCCATCGCGGTGGAGGAGTATGGCCGATATCATCAAACGTCAGTCTCCATACAGGGATCTGTGGCCCAGGAGATCCTGGAGCGGCAGTCGGCAGCGTATCTATCCCAGATCATGGTGGCAGGGGATGTCCAGAGACGGTGGGATCATTTCCGTCCAGTCGATGGTGGCTACTGTCTTATCGGAAAGTACGCCTGTTATGAGATGATCGGCATCAGCCGGCATGAGGAGAGTTTATCGAACTATGAGGATGACAGAACGGATCGTTAATGCGGAGAGAGTGGAGGACCTGATCGCAGTCTTTGGCTCCTTCGATGAGAATATCAAAAGGATCGAAGAGGCACTTGCTGTTTCCATCGTCGATCGTGGAACGGAACTGAAAGTCTCCGGTGACGAGGAGGCGGTGGATAAAGCGGTGCGTACATTGGAAGGTCTTTTGTCTCTTGCTGCCAAGGGGGAGACTATCGATGAGCAGCGTGTGCGCTATCTGATCACCCTTGTCCGGGAGGGCAATGATGCCCAGGTGGCGCAGATGGCTAAGGATGTGGTCTGCATCACAGCGAAAGGGAAGCCGATCAAGGCCAAGACGGTGGGGCAGCAGACCTACATGAAAGCGATCATGAAGAATACGGTCACCATCGGTGTAGGCCCTGCCGGTACCGGTAAGACCTATCTTGCTGTCGCTGCGGCGGTCGCGGCGTTCCGGGAACGGACTGTGAACCGGATCATCCTGACTCGACCGGCTGTGGAAGCGGGAGAACGGTTGGGCTTCTTGCCTGGAGATCTTCAGAATAAGGTCGATCCATACTTGCGGCCGCTTTATGATGCTCTGTATGATATGCTTGGAGCTGAAACGTTCCAGAAGTATCAGGAGCGGGGCTCCATCGAGGTAGCACCACTCGCTTACATGCGTGGACGTACATTGGATGATAGCTTCATCATCCTTGACGAGGCCCAGAACACCACGAAAGAGCAGATGAAGATGTTCCTTACTCGACTGGGTTTTGGATCTAAGATCGTGATCACTGGCGATGTGACCCAGATCGACCTGCCGGATGACAAGACATCGGGCCTTAAAGACGCGATCCGGGTGCTGGAGGGCGTCAATGACATCGCCATTTGCCGCCTGACATCTGCTGACGTGGTCCGCCATGCTTTGGTGCAGGAGATCATCAATGCGTATGAGCGTGCTTCTAAGAAAACTGAAGACAAAAAACCGGTGAACAATGACCGGAAACGTGATCAGAGGAAGAAATGATATGAAGATGAAGATCAATATGACCTTTGACAAGTTCTCTTTCAAAAATCCCGTCGTCAGCTCTGTGATCCGCAGATGTGTGGAAGCGACGCTGGATGCAGAAGGCGTGAGCGCCCCTTGTGAGATCAATGTGCTTGTCACAGATGATGATGGTATCCGTGCTATCAACAAGGCCAGCCGTGATATGGATAAAGCTACGGATGTTTTGAGCTTCCCCATGTTCGAATTGGAGGCGGGGTCTCCTCCTGAGGACTGGAGCGCGTACTTAGATCCGGAGACCGGACTGTGTCCCTTGGGGGATATGTGCATCAGTTTGCAGCGGGCGGCGGCCCAAGCGAAGGAATTTGGTCACAGCGAGAGACGAGAGATCGGATATTTGACGATCCATTCCATGCTGCATCTACTGGGATATGATCATTTGGATGAAGGTCCCCAGAAGGCGCAGATGCGAGCGCGGGAAGAGGCTATCGCAGCCACGATCACCGGCATGGCACGATGAATAAGGAGAAACATATGAAGACGAAAACTGCAATGATCACCATCGCAGGACGGCCCAATGTGGGCAAGTCCACCCTTACCAATCACCTCGTTGGCGAGAAGATCGCCATCGTTTCCAATAAGCCTCAGACCACCCGGAACCGGATCTGTGGTATCCTGACCCGTGAGGATACCCAGTTCGTGTTCGTGGATACCCCGGGATACCACCGCGCGCGCACCAAGCTGGGCGATTATATGGTCAATGTTGCCCGGGAGTCGATCGCTGATGTGGACCTGACGATCTTGGTGGTGGAACCGATCGCTTCCATTGGCCCCCAGGAAGAGGGTCTGATCGAGAAGATCCAGGGCAGCAAATGTCCCGCCATCCTGGCGATCAATAAGATCGATACCGTGGAGAAGGAGAAACTTCTTGAGGTGATCGATGTTTATTCCAAAGCCGCCCATTTCGATGCGATCATCCCTATTTCCGCTAAGACCGGCGATGGGGTCGAGGCGTTGTTAGATATTTGTGAGAAGTATGCCATCGAAAGCCCCTTCCTTTTCCCTGAGGATACCACTACTGACCAGCCGGAACGGCAGGTGATGGCTGAGATCATCCGTGAGAAGTTGCTGTGGTGTCTGGATAAGGAGATCCCCCATGGCACCGCTGTGGAGATCACTACCTTTTCTGAACGGGACAACGGCATCATCGATATCGATGCTACGATATTCTGCGAGAAAGCCAGCCACAAGGGGATCATCATCGGGAAACATGGTGCTATGCTGAAGAAGATCTCCTCTATGGCCCGGACGGATTGTGAACGCTTCATGGGCACGAAAGTCTATTTGACCACCTGGGTGAAGGTGAAAGAGAACTGGAGAGACAGCGATTTCCTGGTCCGCAACTTTGGTTACAGAGAATGATCTCCATGGTTGATCCCTGACATCCATGCAAAAACTATCTCGGGAGGGATAGTCATGGATTCAAAGGATTACTGGCAGATGTTCCTGGAGACTGGCGTACCGGAATACTATCTACTGTACAGCAGGATGTTGAAGACGGAGGGAGTCCATGTACCTGACGATACGCTCACTGGTCCTACGGGTCACGGACTACAATGATCGGGACGCGCTTTTGACGCTTCTTACCAGGGAGCATGGCAAGATCACCGTGAAAGCTCGGGGGCTTCGCAGAAAAAACAGTCCGCTGGTCGGGCCTTGTCAGCTGCTTGCCTACGCTGAGTTCACTTTATTTGAATATCGCGGTATGTACACCGTCAATGAAGCGACCTCTCTTGAGCTGTTTCGGGATCTGAGACGTGATCTTACGAAGCTGTCGTTGGGGACGTATTTCGCCCAAGTTGCGGAGGTGATCTCCCAGGAGGATCTTCCGAATCCGGAGCTGCTGTCGCTGGTGCTGAACTCCCTGTACGCCTTATCCTGTTTGGGAAAAGACGAGATGTTGGTGAAGGCGGCTTTCGAATTGCGCGCGGCTTGCTTCGCTGGATACGCCCCAGATCTGTATGGCTGTCATATCTGTGGCAGCCAAACGCCTTCATTGTTGGACCTGTCCGGTGGCGCGCTTTTGTGTAAGGAGCATAGTGCCGGTGCCGCGGGCATCCGTCTGCCGGTCACTCCGGGAATGCTGGATGCGATGCGTTACATCGTCTATTGCGACCCGAAGAAGCTGTTCAGTTTTTCGGTGAGAGAGGCTGATATGGAACGATTGTCGTCTTTGACAGAAGCCTATCTGACCACGCAACTGGAACGTGGATTCCAAACGCTGGATTTTTATAAATCATTACTGATCTGACCCCTCTATCTCAGATCAAAGGAGGATATGATGTCCGATTTATACGAAAGATCGTTACATAAATTAGAATTAGACCAAGTATTGGGCCTTTTGGCAGAACATGCCGGAAGCGAAGAAGGAAAAAGGAGATGTTTGACGCTTCGTCCCGTCACAGATATCGATGATGTCCGGGCGCTTCTGGGTGAGACGACTGCCGCGTCTCAGCTTTGTACGAAGAAAGGAAACCCTAGTTTTGCGGATGTGAAGGACGTATCCGATCCTCTGGAACGGGCCGACCGAGGTGGAAGCCTGCAGCCTGTAGAACTGATTCGGATCGCAGGTGTCCTTCGTAGCGCAAGGACGATCAAGTCCTACGTATCAGAGGACGAACAAAAGACAGTATTGACGCCTCTTTTCGATGCGCTGACACCCAACAAGTATTTGGAGGACCGCATCACAGGTGCGATCCTTTCCGAGGAAGAGATCGCTGATACGGCCAGTACTACCCTTGCTGATATCCGCAGACATATGCGTGTCCAGTCGGCAAAGATCCGTGACAGTCTTCAAAAGGTGATCTCATCGCCCGCGTATAGTAAATTCTTGAGAGAACCGATCATCACCATCCGTCAGGGGCGGTATGTGGTACCGGTCAAATCAGAGTGTCGAAACGATGTGCCCGGTTTGGTGCATGATGTATCTGCCAGTGGCTCTACTTTTTTTGTCGAGCCCATGTCCGCGGTCAATGCCAATAATGCGCTTCGGGAACTGGAGCTGAAGGAGAAGAAGGAGATCGAGCGGATCCTGGCGGAGCTTTCCGCAGAAGCTGCAGCACACCGTGACGATATCGATATGGACTTCGATATGCTGGTCCGCCTGGATGTGATCTTCGCGAAGGCGAAATTAGGTTTCCGGATGAATGCCTGGGAGCCTATGATGAACGATGAGGGCAGGGTGGAACTGTGTAAGGCCAGACACCCTTTGATCGATCCTAAGGCTGTGGTGCCTATTTCTTTGCGATTGGGCACGGATTTCGATACCATGATCATCACTGGTCCCAATACCGGCGGAAAGACCGTTACTTTGAAGACGGTCGGGCTGCTGACGCTGATGGCTGAGTGTGGTCTTCATGTGCCTGCAGGTGACGGAAGTCAGCTGTCCACCTTCGATGCCATACTGGCAGATATCGGAGACGAGCAATCCATCGCCCAGAGCCTTTCCACGTTCTCCAGTCATATGAGGACCATCGTTGATATGGTGGAACAGTGCGACGACCGGACCCTGGTGTTGTTCGACGAGCTAGGGGCCGGCACAGATCCTGCGGAAGGTGCCGCCCTTGCCATGGCGATCATTGAGTTTTGCCGGAAGATGGGGAGCTGTGTGGTCACGACCACCCATTATGCAGAACTGAAACTGTATGCGATGCGGACCCAAGGCGTCATCAACGCTTCCTGCGAATTCGATGTTGAGACGCTTCGTCCCACATATAAGCTCCTGATCGGCATCCCTGGCAAATCTAACGCGTTCGCGATCTCCAGAAAACTTGGTCTTTCTGAGGATATCCTGAAAGAAGCAGGTGACTTGGTAGGGAAGAGCGATAAAGATTTTGAAGATGTCCTTTCTCAGCTGGAGCAGCAGCGCCAACAGATGGAGGCAGCTCGGATGGAAGCGGAACGGCTTCGCCGTGAGACCAGGGAGATCAAGGAGAAGAATGAGCGATTCCATGAACAGCTGCGCAAAGAGAAGGACAAGGCGATGGAATCTGCCCGCAAAGAAGCGCAGGAGATCATCGAGGATGCCCGGCGTACGGCGAATGCGGCTTCTGAAGAGATAAAAGCTTTGAAAAAACAATTGACCGAGTCCGCGGATACCAGCAACATCAATCAGCGTCAGGCGGAGCTTCGGCGCAGTCTCAATGAGGCTCAGAGTCGGATCCGTTCTGAACAGAGCCAGGTGGAAAGACCGGAGCCCACACGGGATATCCTTGTAGGCGACACGGTGGAGCTTTTGAAGCTTGGGACCAAAGCCAGCGTTCTCGCCATCAACAAGGATGGCACATACCAGCTCCAGGCCGGTATCCTGAAGCTTTCTGCGAAGAAGGATGAGATCTACCTATTGGAGCAGTCCGATCCTTATAAGGAGAAAAAGTCACGTCCCGCACACTCCGGCCGCGAGATGAAGATGGAAGCCATGTCCAGTGAGGTGGATCTGCGGGGCATGGATACCATCGAAGCGGTTTGTGTCCTGGAGCGGTATATGGACGAGGCGATGCGTTCCAATCTCCAGTCTGTTCGTATCATCCACGGAAAAGGTACAGGGGCGGTCCGTTCCGCGGTCCACCAAGCTTTGAAACGGATGAAATATGTGAAGAGATTCCGCCTGGGACGCTATGGTGAAGGTGAAGACGGTGTCACGATCGCGGAATTTGCTTGATAGGATGTAAAGTTTTTGGGAATCGGCGGAATGTTTATTGACAATTTGAGCGAATTTGGTTATCATAGAGATAGAAGAGCTGCACCGATCTTGGTGTAGCGAATAAGGAGTGTTAGCAATGATCAATAAAGAAATCGTCGTTCTTTGTGAATCCGGACTTCACAACCGCCAGGCTACATATTTCGTCCAGAAGGCGAACGAGTTCGAGAGCAGTATCTGGCTTGAGTCTGCCAGCCGTAAGATGAATGCCAAGAGCTTGCTGGGCATCATGTCCCTGGGCATCGTCACCGGCGCGACGGTCACGCTGACCGCTGTTGGTCCTGATGCGCAGGCGGCTGTGGACGCCCTGGACGCACTGCTGCAGCGCGACGTTTATTAATGAAATGTTGATCACCGCCTCAGTGCTTTGCATTGAGGCGGTCTTTTTAGGTGGAAGATATGACGTTTGATGAACTCAAGGACAAGGCGTTGAGCCTTCCGTTCGCCCCTGGCGTGTATATCATGAAGGATAGATCCGATAAGGTCATCTATGTTGGGAAAGCGAAGAAATTAAAGAATCGAGTCAGTCAATACTTTCAGGATACCGCGTCCCATAGTCCGAAGACACGGGTCATGGTCAGTAAGATCGACCATTTCGATGTGATCGTAGCCGCATCGGAATTCGAGGCTTTGGTCCTGGAATGCTCTTTGATCAAACGGCATCTGCCAAAGTATAATATCCTTCTAAAGGATGACAAGGGGTATCCGTATCTTCGGTTGGATATGACAGAGCCATATCCTGTGATCACGATGGTCAGTAAGCCTGTGGACGATGGTGCTTCCTATTTTGGACCTTTTGGGAGCCGCGGTGTGACTCACGATTTGATGGAGACCATACGGTCTGTGCTGCGTCTGCCCAGTTGCAGCAAGAAATTTCCCCGGGATATCGGCAAAGAGCGTCCCTGTCTCAATCATCATATGGGTCAGTGTGACGGTTGGTGTCGCCCGGGCCTGGCACACGCTGCTTATCGTGAACGGATGGAGGAAGCCAGAAGGTTGCTTTCTGGCGATCATCGTGGTGTCGCGGATCAGATCCGTCAGCAGATGCTATCAGCTGCGGATGATCTGGAGTTCGAGCTTGCGGCGAGTTTACGAGATCGTCTGGAAGCGGTGGAGACGCTGGGTAAACGACAGCTTGTGACTGCGGGTTCTTTGGCAGATACGGACGTGATCGGTTATGCCCAGACGGAAGCGAAGGCGTGCTTCGCTGTCCTGCATTATTCTGGTGGGGATCTGTTGGATAAGGACTATGAGGTGTTCCCTGTGCCGGACGATAGGGAGGGGGCTGTCTCCAGTTTGCTGAAACAGTATTACTTGTCTCGTGGCCTCGCTCCGAAGGTGGTGCTCCTTCCGTTCCAAATCGAAGACAGTGGATTGTTCGAACAGTTACTGGAGCAGCAGATGGGTCGCAAGACCAGACTGAAAGTACCACAAAGAGGTGACAATGTCCGCCTTGTGGAGCTGGCAGTGAAAAATGCCTATGAAGAGGCCCAACGTGTCACGTCAAAGGAGGAGAAATACTCCGGGACATTGCGTTTGCTTGGGAAAATGCTTGCGATCGATCCACCTAGGAGGATCGAATCCTTCGATATCTCTAATATCTCTGGTAC
>JAFTKE010000088.1 GCA_017456045.1 Oscillospiraceae bacterium | reverse complement strand
GGTGGGTGGATTGAAATAAGTGGTTCGCGACCCTGACCCTGGATCCTGCCAGTCCCACCCCACACGGGGTGGGTGGATTAAAATCACAGCAGTCCGGAGGATCTGGGCGAGGATGCGAGTCCCACCCCACACGGGGTGGGTGAATTGAAATGGGATCTGCGAGGACACCCCGATGCTGGCGGAAGCCGTCCCACCCCACACGGGGTGGGTGGATTGAAATGGACATTATTCCATCACTACGCTGATAGGTATATGTCCCACCCCACACGGGGTGGGTGGATTGAAATTCTACGGCGATGAATACGAACAAAGGTCGCTCCGTCCCACCCCACACGGGGTGGGTGGATCGAAATTCGCCGTCCTTGCCTATTTACTTGCAGACATAGAAGTTCTTTTTTACAGTATCATCGGAGACCCTCAATAGCAAAGCAAATCATGATCAAATATCGGACATTACACTTGCATATATCGCACATATTCGCTATAATCATGACAAATCGCCATGCTGCTTTTGATAATGACCATACGAAAGAAGCATTATACGGAGGATGGATCATGGCCAAATCAAAGATCATATTCTATTGCACCTCCTGCGGTAACGAGACGCCAAAATGGGTCGGTCGCTGTCCCGGGTGTGGTGCGTGGAACACGTTAGAAGAGCATATCGAAAAGCCTGTCGCAGCTGGAAAAGCGAAAGCTGCACCTGTGGGTATGAGCCGAAAGCCTCAGCTGCTTTCTCAGGTGGATACTGACACTGAGATCCGTTTCTACACCGGCATGGGAGAACTGGATCGTGTCCTGGGTGGTGGAGCGGTCGCCGGTAGTTTGGTATTGGTGGGCGGCGCTCCCGGTATCGGCAAATCAACGCTGCTTCTGCAGATCTGCAATCGTTTGTGCCAGGGAAGGACTGTTCTATACATTTCCGGTGAGGAAAGCGAACGTCAGCTAAAGCTCCGGGCCGTTCGTCTTGGAGTCGCGCCGGAACAGCTGTTCATACTCTCTGAGACCCGGCTTTCCGACATCATGGAGGCCGTTGATGAAGTCAAACCAGACATCCTGATCGTGGACTCTATCCAGACCCTCTACAATGAAGAGAACGATTCTTCACCCGGCAGCGTCTCGCAAGTCAAGGATTGCACGATGTCCATGATCCATCTGTCTAAATCCCAGGAGATCACGGTATTCGTCGTGGGCCACATCAATAAGGACGGTGCCATCGCCGGCCCCAAGGTGTTGGAGCATATGGTAGACTGTGTACTGTACTTTGAGGGCGACCAGAATTCCAGCTACCGGCTCCTGCGCGCAGCCAAGAACCGCTTCGGCTCCACCAATGAGATCGGCGTGTTCGAAATGATGGACTCCGGCCTTGTAGAGGTGCCGAACCCTTCCCAAATGCTTCTGGCAGGACGCCCCGAGGGTGCCCCCGGCACCTGTGTCGCCTGCGTCATGGAAGGTACTCGCCCCATCCTGGCGGAGGTCCAGGCATTGGTAACGAAAACCACCTTCAATGTCCCTAGAAGGGCCGCTGACGGCTTCGATTTCAACCGAGCGGTGTTGCTCATGGCTGTGGCTGAAAAGCGCGCAGGGATGAAGCTGAACGTATTTGATGCTTATATCAATGTGATCGGTGGATTGAGGTTGGATGAACCTGGTGCCGATCTTCCGGTGGTGCTGGCCGTTGCATCTTCCTACCGTGACCAGCCCATCGCCGACGATCTGGTGGCGATAGGGGAGGTAGGCATGACCGGTGAGATCCGCAGCGTGTCCCACATGAATCAAAGACTTCAAGAAGTCTCCAGATTGGGGTTCAAGAAATGCATCGTCCCCAAAAGGGGAGCCGAAAAACTAGAGATCCCAGACGGTCTGACTGTCTATCAAGTCAGGAACCTCCGGGAAGCCATCGAGATCGGTATTTGAGGTATACTTATGAAAAAGACAACGATCGTTCGTGCCATACTGATCACGATCATCATCGCGATGGTCGGTCTCTATGGATATGAGATCATCGTGCAACACGCACCTATGACGAAGCACTTGTTTAGAACATTGAGCATCATCTGTCTATGTATCGCGAGCCTGATCCGCATGCGGGGCACCGTAAGAAGATCGATCGAATTTTATGATTCACAGTACAGCGATATCCTACGTGAAGCTTTCATCCAGCAGCCGTTCTGGAGGAAAAAACTGCTGTGTGCTGTTCGCTTGTACAATGAACACAACTATGATAAAGCTTTGAAGTATCTTGCGGATATGAAAAAGCGTTGTCAGACCGGACCAGATCATTATGCTGTGAACCTGTTTGCAGCGCTTTGCTTTACAGATGTCCAGCTTTACGACCAGGCAGAACGGTTATATCGACAACTGATCGAAATGGGACTTGAGAACAGTCGGATATTCTCAAATATGGGGCACGTTCAACTGAAAGCAGGCGATTTGAAGAAAGCGCTACGAAGCTATGAACGTGCATTGGAATACGATAAAAACAATGCTTTTGCTCATAATAATATCGCCCAGGCCTATTTCCAAATGCATGAATTCTCCGAAGCCAGGTCGTATGCGATGAAAGCATTGGATATCGACCCCAAAATGCATCAGCCTGCGACTTTGCTTGCTATCATCGCTGCTTTGGAGGATGATAAAGAAAACTATGAAAAATACTCTCATATCGCCGTTTGTAACGGCAGGGATCCAAAACAGCTCCGGGAGACTGTCCAGTACTTCCGCAGTATGAAGGATGATGAAGAAGATCCAGAATAATAGGGCAGGGGAGGCTTCGATGAGCCTCCCCTGGATCTTATGGATCACCATCCGAAAAATCTAATTTGGATAGAGGATTCGCTTCCGCGGCGATCTTCAGTTCTGTATTCTCGATATGGGTGTAGATCTGGGTGGTATTGAGGTTTTCATGTCCCAAGACCTCCTGGACAGTCTTCACATCCACACCTCCGGACAACATCATCGTAGCAGCAGTATGGCGCAGCTTATGAGCCGAGAATTGATCAGGATCCAGTCCTGCTTGCAACAACGCCTTTTTGATCAGCCGATGGACCGCTTCAACGCTGATGCGATTGCCGTTACGAGAACCAAACAACGCACGATTATCCGATAGTATTTTTTTGTTGCGTTGGAGAAGGTAAGCATCGATCGCTTTCCGGCAGGGAGTACCAAAATACACGAAACGCTCCTTATTTCCTTTTCCTACCACTCGAATGCGATCCTCATATACGTCCGTGATATTCAACCCAACCAACTCGCTGCGACGGATCCCGCAATTCAGGAATATCATGATGATGGCATAGTCACGCACCTGGTTCGTCCCGGATACCGCCTTAAGAAGCGCCGCAGATTGTTCCATGGTCAAATACTTCGGTAAGCTTTTTCGAAGCTTCGGATATTCCAATTCTGCCACAGGGTTTTCTTCGAGTTGTTTCGTACGCACAGTCAGATACTTGAAGAAAGATTTGATCGCAGATAGCTTCCTGGAACGAGACGCAGCACTGATGCCATGTTCAGGAACTGCTGTATCCGGATCAGGCGTACGGTCGTTGGTCAAATAGGATAGGAAATCAAAAACATCAGAAGTGGTGATATCCTCGATGAAATGGATATCGATATCTTTGATCGGGATATCTTCCAAACGTGTATCGATGGGCATATCATTGCGCATCAATTTCATAAAACGCAGGAACATCCGCAGATCCAAATAATACTCCGAGATAGTGAGCGGAGACTGACCTTTGATCGTCTCATGGTACGCAAGAAAATCCCGCAATATCTGGGGGCAATCATAATAACGTTGCATAATAGACCTCCAAGTCGTTCATAGTGCTATCATTATAGCATATCTAAACCTCAAACGCAACAAAATTTTTATTTTGTGTCGTTGGCCGGGGCGCAATAAAAAAAGCCCAAAGCACCGCCCCGGCCAACGCAAGATCTGCTTCGTTGCCACCTCCGCAGATCCACAAAATAATGGTTTTGTTTCGTTTGGCCTCACGCCGTACCTCCCTCCTGAGTTGATGGAACAATGATACACTCCCCGGGCCGGAATGTCAACTCCCTGTCATCAAACTTTGCGCCGCCCCGCCGCCGCTCTCCGGCGGCCCCGCTTGCTTTCGAGCTGGCGATCTGCCATGGCGTAGATCATGGTGACTGTATCGGAGCTATGGTTCAGGGCCCGCCTCACCCGCTCCAGATCCCCATATTTGGCCAAAAGCTCCACCGCGAACACCTTCCGGGCCGAATGTGGCCCCACGTTCTGCGGGAGCCGAAACGCCCGCGCGGCCCGCTTGACATCTTTCCACACGGCCTGTCGCGTGTGAGGTTTTCCGGTGCGGGCACTCTCAAAGACCCACACGGGCCCGGCCTGTTTTTGGAGATCACTCAACAGGGGCTCAGGTAAACCCACCTGCCGCCTCTTCCCGGTTTTACGTTCCGTCACCCAGAAATGGGGCCCGATCCTCTCCGTTTTCAGGGCCAGTACATCGCCCACCCGAAGCCCGGTATGGAGCGCCACACGCATCACAAGAGCGTTGCGCGGTGTCAACACCGACAGCACATTATCGACCTCATTCTGCAATAGATACTCCGTCTTCATCCAACCACTCCCCCTCTTCCTTCATGCCCTCCAAGAGCATATCGATCAGGTTGTTATCCTCCACCGCTCCGGCCACGCCATCGAGCCTCAAAAGAAGCTCGATAGCCCGGAGCTTGTCATAAAACCGCACCTTGCACCCACCGGGCCCCCGCTCTATCTGGCTGATCGCCGCGAGGGCATCGGGCGGGAGCTCGGCCAAGGGCCGAAGCTCCGCCCCGCCCTCGCTATAGTCGATACAATCCACGACCCTCGCCCGGGCGATCGCTAGAAGCTCCGCCCGGATCTCGTCGAATTTATCCACAGGTTTCTCCACAGATCTCAACACTCCTGATAAAATTGTACGTTTCATTGTACACATCACACACCATCCGCCCGGCCTTTGCGCCGAACGCGCCATGGATGGCGCGGGCGCAGGCCTCCACCTCGACCCCGCTATAATCCACCATGACAACGACGGCCACCTTTTCCCCTGCTTTGTCGTAAATACTCATGTATCCGCGCATAATTCTACCTCCTGAACTTTTACGCCGTTCACAACGGCGATATGCCGCCCTCCGGCGGTGAAACTGTAACATTTTCCATCAAAGAACCCCTCGACCTCCGAAACGGTGAGATCGGCGTACTCTTCCTTTGGCTGAGCCAGCGCGCCGCCGCTGTAATACCAGCGGCCCGCCGACTTTTCGCCGTCCTTGCCTATGTATTTGCATACATAGGCCACGGCGGCGGGGTACTCCCCATAAAGCTCCATGGCCGTCGTAAAGCCCAGCGTCCAGCCGGGGAGGTTGTACACGATCCGCCCGCCTTGGGCGAGCCACTCGGCCCGCTGAGCTTCGCTCCGGGGCCGTCGTGGCTTCTTCGCCCAGGGCAATCGGATCGTCCCGCTGTCCACCGCAGGCAGGGCATCGTTGAAGAAGCCATGGAAATGGATCCCGCCCTTTTTGTGCCGC
>JAFTKE010000087.1 GCA_017456045.1 Oscillospiraceae bacterium | reverse complement strand
TCCTCCTGCTTCTTCAGGTACTCCTCCAGCTCGTCCTTGCTGGGGAAGCCGATGCCGTAGATACGCTGCAGCATCTTACGGTTACTGTCGCCACGCCAGTAGGCACCGCAGGCCTTGGTCAGCTTGAAGCCGTTGTGGCGGACGCGGCCGGTGTGGTCCAGGTGGGGACCGGCGCACAGGTCGGTGAACTCGCCCTGGGTATAGAAGGAGATGGTGGCATCCTCCGGCAGGTCTTCGATCAGCTCCTTCTTATAAGGCTCGTTCTGGGCCTCTGCCCAGGCGATGGCATCGGCCCGGGGCTTCTCGCTGCGCTCCAGGCGGATGCGCTCCTTGCAGATCTTCTTCATCTCCCCCTCGATCTGAGTGAGGTGGTCGGGGGTGAAGGAGAAGGGAGCGTCGAAGTCGTAGTACCAGCCCTCGTCGATGGCGGGGCCGATGGCAAGCTGCACCTCGGGCCACAGCCGCTTCACGGCCTGGGCCATGATGTGGGAGCAGGTGTGCCAGAAGGTCTTGCGATACTCGGGGGTTTCGAACGTGTACAGATTTTCTTCGGACATGATATTACCTCCTTGGATGTGTGGGCCGATGTTTTCGGTCCTTATGTCGGGGCGGAGCGATCGAGGACTGACCGCCTGGCGGCGGACCCCTCAGTCGGCTTCGCCGACAGCTCCCCTGGAAGGGGAGCCGAGGCCGGGGAGGGTATAAAAATGCCCACCCCTGAACGGATCAGGGGTGGGATACTTGCGTATTCCACGGTTCCACCCTGGTTGCGGTTTACATAAAACCGCCACTCATAATTCGCTGTAACGGGCGGACCCGGTATGGCATTTCCGCGCATACGGCTCAGAAGTGGTATCGTTTTGGCAGGGGCATGGGGCCTTTCCACCAAAAAACAGGCCCTTCTCTGGATATCTTACCAAAAACGCGTGTCTTCGTCTTTGCCTTTCGATGGGTCAAATTTATCACAAGTTCGGCGGTATGTCAATAGGTTTCCTGGCTTTTTCGGGATGAGAATTTCGAAAAACCGGGAAAGTTACAAAAAAGCTGTATCGGTAACAAAAAACGATATTATGTAAACCGATTGTAACGAAAACCACAATATATCGTGTGTAAATTGCACAAAGACCAGTATATTTTGGATGTATGTTTACATAAAACGAGTATCATATTTCTTGCAAAAGTTTGGCTGTTTTCTTGATTCGAGGAAAAAAGCTTGACTTTTCGAAAAGAAATGTTATAATGCATTCAGTCATGCATCGTAGATGCAAAATGTAACCTGAATGTAACCGATCGTTACTCACGGCCGATCAGGCCGATATCACATCATCTAATGGAACTAATGGAAGGAGATCGATAGACGAATGCGTATTTTCAAAGCTCTCATGCTCAGAAAGACCCTGCTGATCCGGATCAGCGTCCTCGCGCTGGCCTTGATCCTCCCCGCCCTGTTGCTGACTCAGACTGTTTTCGCGAAGAACACTTACGTGATCACCGATGGTGATGAGGTCCTGGTACATAATACTTATGCCACCGATCCCGCCGCCGTGCTGGAAGAGGCCGGTGTCACTGTGGGTGAGACTGATATCATCGAGACGACTCCCGTGGAGGACGGTGCTGAGATCACCATCGTCCGGGGCATGCAGGTCACTGTCGACTACTGTGGCCAGGAGATCCAGCTGGTCTCCTATGGTGAGACTGTCAGCGAGCTGTTCGATCGCAGCGGCATCGCGCTGAACGAGAATTCCCGGGTCTCTGTTGCCCTGGATACCCAGACCTTCGATGGCCTGCAGATCGTGGTCAACGACACCATCACCGCGACTGAGGTCTACACCATGACCGTCCCCTATGAGACGGTGTATCAGGAGACCGATGCCCTGGTGGCCGGTGCGGAAGTGGTGCTGTACGAGGGCGTGGATGGCCAGACCCAGTACACTGCCAAGGTCACCTATGTCAATGGCAAGGAGAACGGCCGTGAGGTCCTGAGCGAGGACGTGATCAGCGAGCCTGTCACCAAGGTGGTGGCCCTGGGCACCGGCGATGGTTCCGGCAGCAAGAGCCAGAAGCCCATCATCGGCGACGGCGTGATCATCGCACCCAATGGCGATGTGCTGACCTACACCCATCGGGACACCTATGTTGCCACTGCTTACAGCCGTACCTGCGAGGGCGGTGAGATCACTGCCATCGGCACCCCCACCCGTGTGGGCGCCATCGCCGTGGATCCCCGGCTGATCCCCTACGGCACCCGGATGTTCATCGTGTCCAAGGATGGCCGCTACATCTATGGTGTGGCCACTGCTGAGGACTGCGGCGGCTCCATCAAGGGCAAGCGGATCGACCTGTTCTATGAGACCCGGTCCGAGTGCTTGACCTTCGGCATGCGGGACATCGACGTGTACTTCCTGGGCTGATGATCTGGATACTAAAGGGCGTGTTGCTTTGCGACACGCCCTTTTTGAGGCATCCGATGGGGAAGTGGCAACGCTGTCCCGGGGCGATGGTAGGAGCGTGTGTCAAATCTCTGTTCGTTGCTGTCATCTCCCCGAGAAATAGGGAAATGCCGAAATATTCGGACTCCCCCCGCCCCACTGCGCTGCGCTTGCGGGGCACCCCCCTCATAAATGAGGGGGGCAAGGTGTGTGGCGCATCTGCTCGATAAATAGGGGGGCTGCTTTTCGATGTTCGGGCGATCTCTTGGGTTGCAAATCGGGTGGGGCGTTGGTATAATGGGCGGTAAGAAAGGCGGTATTTTTTATGATCGATGTTACAGATATCCATTTGATGAAGCCGCTTCTGGCGGAGCATGGGTTCCATTTTTCCAAGGCCAAGGGGCAGAACTTCCTCACCGCACGGTGGGTGCCGGAGAGCATCGCGGAGGATGCCGGGGTGGATGAGACGGCCGGTGTGCTGGAGGTGGGACCGGGGATCGGGCCCCTGACCCAGCAGCTGGCGCTGCGGGCCGGGAAGGTGTGCGCGGTGGAGGTGGACCGGCGGTTGGAGCCGATCCTGAAGCGGACAGTGGGGGAGTTTCCCAACCTGGAGATCATTTGGGACGATGTGTTGAAACTGGATGTGAAGGCACTGGTGGCGGAGAAGTTCGCTGGGTTGCGGCCTATGGCCTGTGCAAACCTTCCTTATTATATCACGTCGCCGATCCTGACGGCGCTGCTGGAGGCAGAGTGCTTCGACAGCGTCACTGTCATGGTACAAAAAGAGGTGGCCCAACGGATGGCGGCCAAGCCTGGGACGGCGGACTACAGCGCGTTTACTGTGTTTTGTCAGTATTACGCGGAGCCGGAGGTGCTGTTCGATGTGCCTGCGGGGTGCTTCCTGCCCCAGCCCAAGGTGACCTCGGCGGTGATCCATCTCCCGGTACGCAAGCAGCGGCCCTGGGAGATACTGGACGAGAAGGTGTTCTTCCGGGTGGTCCGGGCCAGCTTCGCCATGCGGCGCAAGAAGCTGGCGAACGGGCTGGCTTCCGGTTTCCCGGAGCTGGGGAAGACCGGGGCGGCGGAGGTGATCGCCGCTTGTGGCTTCGATGAGAACGTGCGGGGCGAGACCTTGGGCATCCCGGAGTTCGCCCGGATCGCCAACGAGATCGTCAGACGTGGATAAAGAAACGAGATACGAGACATGCCCGTTGGCAGGCTGTCTCGTATCTCGTTTCTACAGGACCACTGGGACGCTGGTGTGGAGGGTCATGGTATCTTCGGTGATCTGGCAGTCCATGGCCAGGATGGTCACGCCGTTTTGTGCCGCTTCCCGGAGGGCCTGGCCGAAGGCAGGGTCGGTCTGGTCGTTGGGATGGAGGTACAGTACGTCCTCCATTTGGATCACGAAGAGGATGTAGGCACCGTAGCCCTCTTTGGCTGCCTGGGTCAGGCCTTGCAGGTGCTTGACACCACGGGTGGTGGGGGCGTCCGGGAAGGCGCAGATCCCGTCATTTTCCAGGGTCACGCCTTTGACCTCCAGGAAGCACGGTTTACCATCCTTGGTGAAGGACAGATCGAAGCGGGAGTCGCCGTGGGTGGTCTCGGAACGAAGGTCTGAGATCTCTCCCAGACCGCCCTGGAGGAGCCATTCTTTCGCTGCGATATTTGGGGCCTGGGAGTCCATGTTGATCAGGCGCGCTCCTTTGCGGACGGTGATCAGGTCGTAGTTGGTCTTGCGCTTCGGAGAGTCGGATCGCTGGCACCAGACCTGGGCACCGGGGGGCAGCAGCTCCTTGCAGCGACCGGTGTTCTTGACGTGGCAGATCTCCTCTTTGCCGTGGATCTGTACGTGGGCGATGAACCGGTTGGGGCGGGACAGGAAGATCCCGGGGGTCATGTTTTGGTAGCGCATGGGCGAGGCTCCTTGTTTTTGATACATTATATCATGGCGGATGCAGCGGGGCAAGACCAGGATGCTGTGGGATGTTTTTGCGGAAATCGCAAGTTGGGGGTTGACATTTTCCGAAAGTGTGGTATAATCCTATCTGTTCCGATATGGAGGCATAGCTCAGCTGGTTAGAGCGCATGCTTCACACGCATGAGGTCACAGGTTCGAGTCCTGTTGTCTCCACCAAAAGAAACGACAGCTTTCGACAGAAAGTTGTCGTTTTTTCGTTCCAATCTCCACTGTTCTCTCTTCTCTACGAGCTGTCATTTCAGAGAAGAGGTGAGAGAGAAAAGAGATGGTATCCCCTTCGGGGATGGATCTTATTAAATGAAAAAAAGAATGTGGTCATCGGCTTTCGTCAGCATAACATCAGATCGCACAAGCGCGGAAGCTTCTTAGACTTCTCCTTGAGGATTGCGCCCGAAGGTGCGTTTCGGAGCATGACCGGCGAGCTTGCTCTTAGCGCGGAGATGAAGGTGCCCCGAAGGGGCGGAGATGTTGCGAATTCGCCGAAAGTATAGCGAATATCCCCAGTTTTTGCTGCCGGACGTGCGATACACGCCCCTACGGTCGCACGATCGTGGTTTTTCGACGGTCTGAGCTTCTCCCCAGGGAGAAGCCTTGGATATTTCCGGGCTATTTCAACTTCTGCCATCTTGCTGGATGAAGCCGATGAAAAATGAAAAACGTGGAGGAAAGGATATGAGAGGATCGAAACGTTGGTGTGGAAGCGTTCTGCTGCCAGTGAGCGTGGTGCTTTTGGTGATCGTGATGATGTTGTCGGCCTGTGCCGGAGGGGACGCGGCGGAGGTGTCTACCACGGAGCCTACGGCGGTGTCCACGACGGTGCCTGAAACGGAGGCTACGGAGCCTGAAACGGAAGCGACGGAAGCGACCACTACGGAGCCTGAGACAGAAGCGACGGAAGCGGTCACTACGGAGCCTGAGACGGAAGCGACGGAAGCGGCCACTACGGAGCCGACGGAGCCGACGGAAGCGGCCACTACGGAGCCTGAGACGGAGCCGACGGAAGTGCCCATCACCGAGCCTGAGACGGAGCCGACGGAAGGTTCGGGTCAGCACTATGTACTTAATAAGAATACGAAAAAGTTCCACTACCCCACCTGCAGCAGTGCTGCGGATATCAAGGAAAAGAACAGAGAGGACTACTACGGCGATCGGGAGGATCTGATCGAGGAAGGGTTCAAGCCCTGCAAAAGATGCGATCCCTGACCGAAGGTCTATACGATATGGAAGAGCCGCTCCACGTTCGTGGGGCGGCTCTATTGGTTCAGATGATGCCCATGAGTTCGAGGATCTTTTCGGAGGTGACTTTGCACTGGACGTAGGTGGAGACGCCGGCGGGACCGTCGCCATCTTGTTCGCCGTAGCTGCCGAAGTTGGCGTGGTTGCCGCCTTCGATCACGTCTTCGATATAGCCCTCGGGCAGATTTTTCAGGTTCTTCTCATAATTATCCATGTTCAGGATCTTGTCCCGGTCACCGTAGAGGGTGGCTACCTTCAGGTCGGTATCGGAAAGGTCCTTGGTGGAGTAGGAAGCCAGGAGGACGAGACCTTCGAAGCGGTCGGTGTGGTCGGCTACGTACTCCGCTGCCATGCTGCCGCCCAGGGAATGGCCGCCGATGTACCAGTGCTGGATATCCGGGTAGTCCTCCAGGATGTCGTCGGCGGCGTCGATATCCAGGAACGCATGGTCCAGGGGCATATCCACGATCACGCACAGGATACCCTGGCGGGACAGCTCCGACATCAGAGGGGCATAGGCGTGGTGGTCCACGTTAGCACCGGGGTAGAAGATGAAGCCGGTGGTCAGCTCCTTGGTGGTCTCGTTAAGGGTGGCTTGGGTGGGGGTGAACACCAACTGGCCTTCTTGGTCGTCTACGCTCAGCCATTCATCCTCCAACATGGCGAATTTGGCATCATCAGTGGCTTCGTAGCCGCCCATCAGGTAGGCGGTGATGCCGATCACCAGGGCCAGCAGCAGTGCCGCTGCGATCCCCAGACCGATCTTCAGGGCTTTTTTCTTGTCCGCAGGCTTTTCCTTGGGGGTGGCGGTGGGGTCTATGTGTTTATAGTTGCTGTTCTTCTTCTTTTTGCTCATGATGGGCCTCCTTGGTGAGAAGCGGGGCTGTCTTCGCCACATCCACCCTCGAACCGGGGGATCCCCACGTCGGGCTCCGCCCTCCTCGGGATGACATGACTTTTCTTACAGCCCCAACATGACTATCATATCATGGATCGAGGGGGAGTGTCAACGGATTTTACGGCGGAAGTTCCAGTTTCTCCTATTTGCACGATCTGGGGGGAACTTTTTTAGGTATCATCCCATCTTGCATTTTCGGGGGAGAGAGGGTACTATATAGATACAAAGAGGTGATACCAATGATCTAGAAAACTTAAGATCCTCATGAAAAACAGGATCGAAGGACGGACCTTCAAGAAAGCTTCCGTCGATCACAGGCCTCTCAGAAGCTACAGTAAAGGGGTCTTCCGGAAGGATCGAAAGATCGAAGGGACGCGTCCCAGCCAACAGAATAGGAGGTAACCAAGATGTTAGATATCAAGAGTTCACAGAAATGACCCTCGACGGTGTAAGAAGCCAGTCGAGGGTCATTTCTTTTTAGATACGAGTTATGAGATATGAGATACGAGATATATTGAGGGACATCTCGTATCTCATATCTCATATCTTACGGCAGGGGCCGGATCTTCACTCCAGCTTTAGCAGCCGTTGGGCGTTCTCGTGGTCGATCTTGGCCCGGTCGGTGGGGCTCAGCCCCAGGGAGTCCAGCAGGCGCTTTTCCCAGGCGGGGCGGTTCCAGGGCATATCGGAGCCGAAGAGCAGACGGTCTACGCCGTGCTTGTCGATGATGGCTTGGGCGGTGGGCTTGGGCATATGGCCGTAGCCGAAGGAGAGGTCGAAGTACAGGTCTTCTCCGCACAGCTCCTCAAGTACTAGGAAGCAGCAGCCGAAGCCGCCCCAATGGGCGGCCACCACCGGGGAGTCGAACCAGCGAAGGGCCCGCTTCATATGCTCCGGCATGGCGTGGTAGGGGGGCGGGAAGCCGTAGTCGTGGCCTGTGTGGAAGAGGGTGATCAGGCCCAGTTGGGAGATCTTTTTGTAGATGGGCTTCAGCCTTTCGTCATCGGCGTAGAAGCCCTGGTATTCCGGGTGGAGCTTCACGCCCTTCAGGCCCGCGTCGGAGATCCGCTCCAGCTCCTCCAGAGCATCGGGAGCGTCCGGGTGGACGGAGCCGAAGGCCACGATGGCATCGTCTTGGTCGATGGAGATGGCGAAATCGTTGACCTTTCGCATTTGATGAGGGTTGGTGGCGATGGACTGGACCACGGAGATGTCCACGCCGTCGATCCTCATCTGCTCTTTCAGAGAAGCGACGGTGCCGTCGGTCTGGGGCTGGAGGCCGCCGCAGTCGTCGGCCAGCTTGGAGACCGCCCGGGGGGCGATCTTGTCGGGGAAGGCGTGGGTGTGGAAATCGATCAGCATTGATAACAGCTCCTTTTCTTACTGGATGATACCACAAACTTGGGGGAGGTTCAATAGGTGCGGCGAAAATATTGGTGGTCGGGGAGGGACAGGTGTATATACAGGGTGGATGGATCATATATTTTGATTATTTTCTCGTTGATATTGACTTGTGAGTTTGGTGATGGTATACTGTGAGGAACATGGATACAAGTGTACATGGTAGGAGGACGGAGGCTTTGCCGCTGCGCGACCCTCTCCCGCCCCTTCGGGGGCACCCTCCCCAAAGGGGAGGGCTTGTCGCTGCGCGGGACCCCTCAGTCGGCTTCGCCGACAGCTCCCCTGGGAGGGGAGCCTTTCGTGGTATACATCCGTAGGGAAAAAGGAGATAGAAAACGTGATCATTACAGATTTTTTGGAGCGGAATGCCCGGCTTTATGGGCAGGAAAGTGCGTTGGTGGAGATCAATCCTTCTGAGGAGCGGGATAAGGCCGTCACTTGGTGGGACTTTAACCTGATCGAGAGCGGCGGCACCGATACCCCCTATCGGCGGGAGCTGAGCTGGAAGGATTTCGACCGGCGGGCCAATCGGTTCGCTAACCTTTTGCTGAGCCGTGGCCTCAAGAAGGGCACCAAGGTGGCGATCCTTTTGATGAACTGCATCGAGTGGCTGCCGGTATACTTCGGCATCCTCAAGGCCGGGTGTCTGGCGGTGCCCATGAATTTCCGCTACAGTTCCGATGAGATCAAGTATTGCTTGGAGCTGGCAGACGTTGAGGTGCTGGTGTTCGGCCCTGAGTTCGTCAGCCGGATGGACGCGATCGCGGGTGACATCCCCACCGTCAAGACCATGTTCTATGTGGGCAAGGATGGCCCTGCTTACACCGAGGATGGGATGCGGCTCATGGGCTTCTGCTCCTCCAGCGCTCCTCCGGTGGCTCTGACGGAAGAGGACGATGCGGCTATCTACTTCTCCTCCGGCACCACCGGCTTCCCCAAGGCGATCTTACATAAGCATAAGTCCCTGGTCCACTCCTGTCTGACGGAGCAGGACCACCACTCCCAGAGCCGGGAGGACGTGTTCCTGTGCATCCCGCCCCTGTATCACACCGGCGCCAAGATGCACTGGTTCGGCTCCCTGCTGTCCGGCTCCAAGGCGGTGCTGCTGCGGGGCGTGAAGCCGGAGTGGATCCTGCGGGCCGTCACTGAGGAGCGCTGCACCATCGTTTGGCTGCTGGTGCCCTGGGCCCAGGATCTGCTGGACGCGATCAGCGACGGGAGAGTGGACCTGAGCAAGTTCCGGCTGGACCAGTGGCGGCTGATGCACGTGGGTGCCCAGCCTGTGCCGCCCAGCCTGATCCAGCGGTGGCTGAAGGTGTTCCCCCATCATCAGTATGATACCAACTATGGTCTGTCCGAGTCCATCGGTCCCGGCTGTGTCCATTTGGGCGTGGAGAACGTCCACAAGGTGGGCGCGATCGG
Source organism: Oscillospiraceae bacterium (assembly GCA_017456045.1). Lineage (GTDB taxonomy): Bacteria > Bacillota > Clostridia > Oscillospirales > Oscillospiraceae > Faecousia. The sequence continues at coordinate 4,755 of JAFTKE010000087.1, read as the reverse complement.
CAAGGCTGGCTACGGCTGGCAGACCCGGATCGTGGACGAGAAGGGCGTGGACGTGGTGCCCGGTGAGGTGGGCGAGCTGATCGTCAAGGGCGACGGCGTCATGACCTGCTACTATAAGAATCCTGAGGCTTCTGCCGAGGTACTGAAGGATGGCTGGCTGTTCACCGGGGATATGGCCCGGGAGGACGAGGACGGCTTCATCTATCTGGTGGACCGGAAGAAGGATGTGGTCATCTCCGGCGGCGAGAACCTGTACCCGGTGCAGATCGAGGACTTCCTGCGCTCCTTCGACAAGATCAAGGACGTGGCGGTGATCGGTCTGCCGGATCCCAGACTTGGCGAGATCGCTGCGGCGATCATCGAGATCAAGGAGGGCGTGGATTGCACCGAAGAAGAGATCAACGAGTTCTGCAAGGCCATGCCCCGGTACAAGCGGCCCCGGAAGATCTTCTTCGACAAGGTGCCCCGCAACCCCACCGGCAAGATCGAGAAGCCTGCGCTGCGGGAGAAGTACTGCCGTGGGCGGCTGGTGGAAGTGCAGATCACGGGCTGATAAAGCAGATCGCTCGCGATCATACACTGCTTTGTGTGCACTTGCTGAGCAAGTGCACCGGCGGGGGCATGCCCCCGCCCTACGATGGAAATTATTTAGAAAAGAGTGTATTCAATGGAAGATATGTTTATCAAGATCGCTATGCTGGTGGTGTTCTTCGGTGTCATGATCGGCGTGGGCGTTTACTGCCGGAAGAATTCTACGGATGTCAATGGCTTCGTCCTGGGTGGGCGCAGCGTGGGTCCCTGGCTCACGGCCTTCGCTTACGGTACGTCTTATTTCTCTGCGGTGGTCTTCGTGGGCTACGCCGGTCAGTTCGGCTGGAAGTACGGCATCGCCGCCACCTGGGCCGGTATCGGCAACGCGATCCTGGGATCTCTGCTGGCCTGGGCCGTGCTGGGCCGCCGTACCAGAGTCATGAGCCAGCATCTCAACAGCGCCACCATGCCCCAGTTCTTCGAGAACCGCTTCAACAGCAAGAAGCTGAAGCTGGCGGCTTCCGTGGTCATCTTCGTGTTCCTGATCCCCTATACCGCGTCGCTGTATAACGGCCTGAGCCGTCTGTTCGGTATGGCTTTCGATATCGACTATTCCGTGTGCGTCATCGCCATGGCGGTTCTGACTGCCATCTACGTGATCGCCGGCGGCTATATGGCCACCGCCATCAACGACTTCATCCAGGGCATCATCATGATCGCCGGCATCATCGCGGTGCTGGTGGCGGTGCTGAACGGCAAGGGTGGTCTCATGGAGGCGGTGGAGAGCCTGAGCCAGGTCTCCGATGCTGAGAACCCTGCCGGTTCCTTCAGCTCCCTCTTTGGACCGGCTCCCATGGGTCTGCTGGGCGTGGTGCTGCTGACCAGTCTCGGCACCTGGGGACTGCCCCAGATGGTGCAGAAGTTCTACGCCATCAAGAGTGAGAAGGCCATCACCAAGGGCATGATCATCTCCACCATCTTCGCGCTGGTGGTGGCGGGTGGCTGCTACTTCCTGGGCGGCTTCGGACGGCTGTTCACCACCCAGGCGGCGGTGGATGCGGGAGGCTATGACTCCATCATCCCCACCATGCTTTCTGACCTCTCGCCTGTGCTGATCGGTGTCGTGGTGGTGCTGGTGCTGTCCGCGTCCATGTCCACCCTGTCCAGCCTGGTGCTGGCATCCTCTTCCACCCTGACCCTGGACTTCATCAAGGGCAGCGTGGTGAAGGATCTGTCTGAAAAGAAGCAGGTGCTGATCATGCGCGTCCTGATCGCGGTGTTCATCGCCATCTCTGTGGTGATCGCGATCTTGCAGTACAAGTCCAACGTCACCTTCATCGCCCAGCTCATGGGCGTCAGCTGGGGCGCTCTGGCCGGTGCGTTCCTGGCACCGTTCCTGTATGGTCTGTACTGGAAGCGGGCCACGGCAGCCTCCGGCTGGGCCTGCATGATCTTCTCTTCTGTGGTCATGATCGCCAACATCTTCTGGGGCAAGGCTCCCTTCTGGCCCCAGATCATCAGCTCTCCCATCAACGCCGGTGCGTTCTGCATGCTGGCGGGACTGATCATCGTCCCGGTGGTGAGCCTGCTGAGCAAGCCCCCCAAGAAAGAATATGTGGAGCAGGTGTTCTCCTGCTATGATAAAAAGTCCGACCAGAAGACTGCGAAATAAGGAGGAAGCATGAAACAGTTGATGCTTGGCAACGAGGCCGTTGCCAGAGGTCTTTATGAGGCGGGGTGCGCCTTCGTATCCAGCTACCCCGGCACCCCCAGCACCGAGATCACCGAGGCGATCGCCAAGTACCCTGAGGTGTACGCCGAGTGGGCTCCCAACGAAAAAGTCGCTATGGAAGCAGCCTTCGGTGCCTCTTTGGCGGGCCGCCGCTCTTTCTGCGGCATGAAGCACGTGGGCTTGAACGTGGCGGCAGATCCCCTGTTCACCCTCTCCTACACCGGAGTCAACGCCGGTATGGTGATCGGCGTGGCAGACGATGCCGGTATGCACTCCTCTCAGAACGAGCAGGACTCCCGGCATTATGCAAGGGCCGCTAAGGTCCCCATGCTGGAGCCCTCTGATTCCGCCGAGGCGCTGGCCATGACCAAGCTGGCCTATGAGCTGTCTGAGAAGTTCGATACGCCTGTGCTGGTGAAGATGTGCACCCGTGTGTCCCACTCCCAGAGCGTGGTGGAGACCGGGGAGCGGGTGGAACATCTGAAGGAGTACCAGAAGGACATCGCCAAGTACGTCATGATGCCCGGCAACGCCAAGCGCCGCCATCCTGTGGTGGAGGCCCGGACTCGTGCGCTGGTGGAGTATGCCGAAAGCTGCGAGATCAATGTGGTGGAAGAGGGCGAAGATAAGTCTGTGGGCTTCATCACCTCCTCTACCTCTTATCAGTACATCAAGGAAGTCATGGGGGATAAGCACCCCGTGATGAAGCTGGGCCTGATCTGGCCCATGCCGGAGGAGAAGATCCGCAATTTCGCCGCTTCCGTTGAGAAGCTGGTGATCGTGGAGGAGCTGGATGGCTTCATCCAGAGCCACTGCCGAGATCTTGGCATCCAGTGCGTCGGCAAGGAGGTCTTCTCCTGCATCGACGAGTTGAGCCAGAACAAGGTGGCGGCACAGCTGGGCAAGGACGTGGTCAGCGGCACCAAGCTGGAGGAGAACATCCCCCCCAGACCTCCCGTCATGTGTGCCGGATGTCCCCACAGAGGTCTGTTCTACACCTTGAAGAAGAACAAGCTGACTGTGCTGGGCGATATCGGCTGCTATACGCTGGGTGCTGTGGCTCCCCTGGCGGCGGTGGACAGCGTGATCTGCATGGGCGCTTCTGTGTCCGGCATCCACGGCTTCTGCAAGAGCCAGAACGGCGCGGCAGATAACAAGACCGTTGCGGTGATCGGTGACTCCACCTTCATGCACTCCGGCATCACGGGCCTGGTGAACATGGCTTATAACGAGTCTAACGCCACGGTGATCATCGTGGACAACTCCATCACCGGTATGACCGGTCACCAGCAGAACCCCACCACCGGCTTCAACCTGAAGGGCGACCCCTGTGCCAAGATCGATCTGGAGACCCTGTGCCGCGCCGTGGGCATCAAGCGGGTGCGGGTGGTGGATCCCTATGATCTGAAGCAGTGCGACGAGGCCATCAAGGAAGAGCTGGCGGCGGAGGAACCCTCTGTGATCATCTCCCGCCGTCCCTGCGCGCTGCTGAAATATGTGAAGCACAAGGCACCGCTGACGGTGGATCAGGATAAGTGCGTGGGCTGCAAGGCCTGTATGAAGATCGGCTGTCCTGCCATTTCCATGGTGGACGGCAAGGCCAAGGTGGATGCCACCCAGTGCGTCGGCTGCGGCGTGTGCCAGCAGCTGTGCAAGCTGGGCGCGTTGAAGGAGGTTTGAGCATGGAGACGAAGAACGTCATGATCGTGGGCGTCGGCGGACAGGGTAGTCTGCTGGCTTCCAAGCTGCTGGGCCGGCTGTTGCTGGGCAAGGGCTATGATATCAAGGTGTCTGAGGTCCATGGCATGAGCCAGCGTGGCGGCAGTGTGGTGACCTATGTCCGCTTCGGCGACAAGGTCTACTCTCCTGTGATCGACAAGGGCCAGGCGGACTTCATCGTGTCCTTCGAGCTGCTGGAGGCGGCCCGATGGACGGAGTTTTTGAAGCCCGGCGGCAAGCTGATCGCCAATACCCAGCGGATCGACCCCATGCCCGTGATCATCGGCGCGGCGGAGTATCCTGAGGATCTGGCGAAGAAGATGCTGGATGCCGGGATCGATCTGGATGCCATGGATGCTTTGTCCCTGGCCCAGGAGGCAGGCTCCTCCAAGGCGGTGAACCTGGTGCTGATGGGAAGACTCAGTAAGTATTTCGACATCCCCCAGGAGGAGTGGATGGCTGCCATCGAGGCAAGCGTGCCGCCTAAGTTCCTGGAGATGAACAAGAAGGCCTTCGCGTTGGGCGCGAATGCCTGAGTGGCTCGTCAACGGATGTAGGGCGGGGGCTTCCCCCGCAATGAAAAGTCGGTACTAGCGTAGATTATTGTTTAGCGCACTAAGCGTCGCAGGCGTATCCCTTCCCCCGGGGGGAAGGTGCCCCCGAAGGGGGCGGAAGGGGAATGCGGGCAATAAGGTCACGATATTGGATCGCTATGAGCTTAGTCTGAAGTTCGACCTTGCATAAGCCTGAAAGGTATCCCTAGAATGTAGGTT